>CAYHIW010000024.1:0-15209 GCA_964356745.1 uncultured Gammaproteobacteria bacterium
GACGTAAGAGCAGTATCGTCCAAAAATGAAAATGGAGTCTTTGATATTCTTCCTTATCATATCAACTTCATCTCGATTGTAAGAGAGAGGATTGTCATAGTAGAACTATCCGGCGAAAAGAAAGAGTTTCCTATTGAGCGTGGTCTCATGAGCGTATATAAGAATAAGGTTGAGGTGTTTTTAGGCATACAAGTCAAATAAAAGACTTATAATATACTATATAGGCTGCCCTTGTAGCTCAACGGATAGAGCAATCCCGTCCTAAGGGAAAGATGGGGGTTCAATTCCCTCCGGGGGCACAAAAAAGCTTAAAGTGCAAAACTAAAAATGAGAAAACAGATTAAGCATAATTCAGACTACTACAAAGTGTTTCTGCTACGGACCGTGGGCAATTTTCTGATTTTTTCTTCTTTATTTTTTATGGTAAAGACATTTTATAATCCTGTACGTGAGGAAATTAGATACTTTCTCAATAAGCAAAAAGGTACGAAATATGTTGTTGCACCAGAGAAAACTAAATCATTAACTCAGTTATTTAAAGAAAAAAACGTACAGATTCTCACGCCAGAAGATCCTGACTTTAGTATTGTCATACCAAAAGTAGGCGCTAACGCTCGTGTGATTGCAAATGTTGACGTCGGAAACGAAGCAGAATATCTGAGAGCTTTACAAGGAGGTGTGGCTCAGGCTGCAGGAAGCTCGTATCCTGATGAAAAAGGGCATATGTATTTATTCGCCCACTCAACAGATTATTTCTGGAATGTGGGGACATACAACGCAGTCTTCTACCTGCTCTACAAACTGGAAAAAAATGATGAAATTGATGTTTTTTATAAGGGACATCGATATATTTATAAAGTTGTCGGGAAGCAAGAAGTTGATCCTTCGCAGGTAGAGTACTTGACTCGAAAAACAAAAAAAGAGTTTTTAACGCTTCAAACGTGTTGGCCGCCAGGAACCACGCTCAAGCGATTGTTAATCTTTGCCACGAAAGTCAACCAAAACTAAATGCAAAGAGCAAAACCACACTTTACTCTTATCTGATTCCGACGGAGTAGATGTCAGGAAGGCGATTGGAGAGAGGATTGAGGTTGGCAAGAATAAGCAGTCTTCCGTCTGAGCTTACACCAAAGAAAGCTCTTTCGATAGGTCCCGAGTAAACTGTTTGTTTGTTTTGCCCGTCATAAAGGGATATTGCAAGCTGAGTTGTTTCATTAAACACTAAACGTTTTGAGTCTGCATACCAATGAATTGTTGATATATCAAAGTCACTACTCCCTATTTTAAAGTTTTTATCTTCTTTAGAGTCATAAATATAAAGATTACCCACTCGTAGATTACGATCTTCTGGTGTTTGATTGGCCGCAATTAAAGGGGGCTTTATGACAAGGGGAAGAGTAATATTTCTTTGAGATTTATACATGACCTTTGTCTGATCTGGAGAAAAAGCTACGATCTGAAACGAGTCAGAGGCAATTTGAGAGACCTCTTTCTTAAATGTTTCGAGGACTTTAAGTTCTTCTTTTCTTCGTTCTTTTGCCCAAGCTTCAATAAGAACCTGTTTATTATTGGTTACATCAAGAAAGTTGGTATTATCTTCTTCGAGTGACATGAGATAGGATACTGGCTGCCCGTTTGCTACAGAAAAGTCAAAAATGGCTTGTTTGAAGTCGTATGAAAATGTCACAGACGCATCTTTTAAACTTACACCTTGAGGTAAATTTTGCTTTAGAACAATGAGTTTGAGAGGAGGGAAGAACGAGAGTGTTTTTTTGGCTGCATCAAAGAGGTAAATACCATCATGTTCGAGGCTGTCTTTATCTGAAAAAAGAATGATGCGATCGGATTCATTAACTTGAATAGCTTTAACAATACCCAGATTAGTAACGGGGGAGAGTGATGGGTTTACGGGAAATAGCACTGGGTCAATTGCTTCTACAAGCTCCCCTTTGAGGCTAAGTGTTTTTTGAAATGATTGATATCCATCTTTTTTTATTTCGACCGTGTAAGATCCTGGAGGAAGAGTAAGATTTACATCGGTTACTCCTTTAAACTCTCCGTTGAGGTAAACTTTCGCAGCTTTTGGGGAAGAGCTTATTGCTAAAATGCCGGTTGGCAAAATTGTTCTTTTTTCAAAATCAATACGATAACCTCTGGCAAATAAGACAATAAGGAACACAATTGCGAAGAAGAGCATGATAAATGTAATGCGAAACATCACCGGAGCGATTGACCTACTGGCATTATGTAGTTTTATATACTTTTGATGTATTTTGATATGTTTTTTGGATCTTTTTTTGTGTTCCACAACGACTTATTATACAATAGTAGCGATGTTTTTCAGACGCAAAAAAGTAGGTATGGATCTCGGCACAGCAAACACGCTTGTCTATGTTGCTGGAGAAGGAATTGTTCTTAATGAGCCAACGGTAGTTGCCTATTCTCTTGAGGATAGACAAATTCTTGCGGTTGGAGATGACGCTCGGGAAATGCTTGGTCGTACTCCAGGTTCTATAGTGGCTGCTCGTCCCATGCGTGAAGGAGTTATCGCTGACTATCGAACAACTGCAGGTATGATTACTTATTTCCTCAAGAAGGCGTTGAAGAATAGGGTTTTTTGGCCTGAAATCATGATCTCAATCCCGGGAGGAGCATCACAGGTTGAAAAAAGAGCGGTAGTTGCAGCAAGCAAGCAAGCGGGAGTTTCGGATGTGTATCTTATAGAAGAACCGTTAGCAGCCGCAATTGGTGCAAAAATCCCCATTTCTCAGCCCTCAGGACATATGATTGTCAATATGGGTGGTGGAACAGCGGAGATTGCCATAATATCTCTTGGACAGCTCATTGCCTATAAGACAGTTCGTGTTGCGGGAACAAAGCTTGATGAAGCTATCTTGAACCATCTTCGTAAAAAGCACAATCTCATTGTCGGTGAAAGAACGGCTGAAGAGGTAAAAATACGCATTGGAAATGCACACATTGACCAAAGTGATAAAGATGGTTATGTTGAACGTAAGATGGAAGTGCGAGGTCGCGATTTTCAAACAGGTCTCCCTAAAATCGTAGAGATAGGAGAGATTTCGATTAATGAAGGACTTCAAAAGCCATTAAAACAAATACTTGAAGGAATAAAAGAGGTTTTGTCTATTGCCCCACCTGAGCTTGCGGCTGACATTGTCGATAAGGGCATGATGCTGTCTGGAGGGACATCTCTTCTCTATAATTTAGATAGGTATATTAGTTACTATACTGGAGTTGCGGCTTTCGTAGTGGAAGATCCGTTATTTTGCGTAATACGTGGAGTAGGGATGGCGATTGAAAATCTGGATCAATTTAAGGCTGCAATACGATAGATAAAACCTATAGAATTACAAATTTCAAAATCTAAATTTCAAATAATGAAAAGTTCCAAGTTCCAAGTTATAAGTTGAAAAATCCGATAGTAAACTATTATATCAATGTCAATAAAGAGCGTATTTTTATATAAAAGCATCGATATAACAATATAAAATATGTTAAAATTTATTATACAAAAAAGTCTACTAGAAGATTTAAGAATTTAGGATAATTATCCTATACAATGAAACATTAAACGACATAATGAATACATTACTAGGAATACAATTAGATGGGCTATCAAAAAAAGATATCCTAGAGAAAATTGAAAAGTACATGAAATCCCCTAATGGATTCTTCCACATAGTGTCTATTAACCCAGAGAATATGGTTATTGCACAGACGGACAAATTGTTTAGAGAGATTGTTAGAACAGCCCAAATACGTATTTTAGATGGTATTGGGACTGTCATAGCAGGCCAAATACTCAATATCGAGGTAGGTAGCAGGTACCCAGGTGCTGATCTTATGCAAGACATGGTAAAAAGAGCGTCAGAGAGGCGCATGACAGTGATGTTTATTGGGGGTAAAGGTAATCTAGCAGAAAGAGTTGCCAATTGCTATTCTCAACAATATTCTGAGGCTAAATTTTATGGCACTGAAGGTATTAAGGATATTGAAAATCCACAGATTGAGGAAGAAAAGAAAACGTTTTCTATAGTGGCTGATATAAAGCCACGTATGATTTTTGTATCCTTTGGTTCACCTTACCAGGAGAAGTGGATATGGAAGAATAGAGCGCTACTTCAAGGAGTCCTTGTTATGGGGGTTGGTGGGGCCTTTGAATTTGTAGCAGGAGATGTAGCTCGCGCACCACGTGTAGTTCGAAGTATCGGACTTGAGTGGCTCTATCGATTATTTGCCCAGCCATGGAGAATACAAAGACAGCTGAGGCTTCCTTACTTTTTGTACCTTGTGTTCAAACAAAAACTGGGCTTGTACAAACTTATTTAGACTGTTCTGTCATCCCGGACTTGATCCGGGATCCCATTAAAAGCACATGCCAGGTCGTAAAGAAGATCTTGATGGCAATATAACCACTCAACCATTACAATATGGTCGATGAAATCTATTTTAGAGGTGCTAAGGTACTTCTCAATTTTTAACTACGCTCCTACCGCTTCAGAAATACGATTTTATTCTGAGGCTAAAATCTCTGAGAAAGCCCTGCAGAATAAGCTGAATATATTAATAGGCAAAGGGAAGGTTGCGAGGCTGGTTCCTTCAAATGAAAAAAGCATAAAAGGGCGTATCAACAGCACAAACAGATATACTCTACCGGGGTATACTATGAATGTCAAAACTCAAAGGTCAAAAGTCAAAAATTCATCAATCAAAATTCAAAAAATAGGTCGTTATGTTAGTCTGCTTAAGTGGTTTCCTCAGATTCAACTGGTGGGTTTATCAGGCTCAGTAGCTATGATGAATGCAACTAAAGACGACGACATTGATCTCTTTATTATTTCAAAGCAAAACAGGATGTGGACCGCGCGATTTTTAGCTGTGTTTTTTGCCTCTCTATTAAATTTGCGCAGGAATCGTTCAGGAAAGAATACATCTAACAAGGTATGTCTGAATATGTTTTTGGATGAAAGAGCCCTTAAAATGCCCAAATTTAAGCAAAATTTCTACATTGCACATGAAGTTCTGCAAATGAAACCAATAATAAATAAAAATAATAGTTATCAAAAATTTCTAATAGCTAATCGGTGGGTTTTTAAAGTCTTTCCAAACTCCCGAATCATACTCAATGATGAATTACGAATGATGAATGACGAATCAAGGTTAAAGTCAAAATTTCCAAATACCATAGGGATTATTATTGAGAGCATGTTGAAGCAGCTTCAGTTAACGTTGATTAACAGAACTAAAACGACAGAGATTGTTACGAATAAACAGCTTTGGTTTCACCCGAACGACTTCGAGAAGAAGATTGATTTTTAATGGTGCTTAGACTATACTATTAGGCTGTGCCAAAAGAATTATTTGTGCGTCCTCTTGAAGCTCCAAGTCTCAACAGTCAAGACCTTCTCAATATAGAAACGGCTTTGATGAGCGTTGGGGTTATTCCTAACGATGAAATCGCTCGCCACCTTGCCGAAATGAAAGCTTCGTTGCAGGGAGTTAATGGACGAGAATATTTGGTCACCATTTCACAAGCAGGTGTGCTTGATATTGCAATAGGTGTTGTGGGATATAAAGTTCCTGAGGATGCGATGAAGGCTTTTGCCCGAACCGATAATCCCACAGAGTTAATTAATATGTACGTTTCGCAAAAATCACAGGGGAAGGGGTTAGGAAGAAGATTGGTGAGCGCGCTTGAAGAATTAGCCTTAAAACGAGGATTTAAAGAAATTATTCTCAATAGTGGTTCACGATACAAAGAAAATTGGGGATTTTATGATAACCTACCGAAGTTTGAGCGTGTTGGAGAACTGCAAGATTACTACGGAGAAGGTCGACATGCTCCTGTCTGGAGCAAAATTCTATGAAAGAGTTTATTCCACAAGATCAAACTTACGAACGAATTAAGGCTTTTCTTAAAGATTCAAGAGTAATGCAACAATTCATCATTAATGGTAAGCGAGAAGATACGCCTATAGATTGCTATTTCTTTATTGCGTTATTTCCCACACTAACCGATTCTTCACTGCTGGAGTTTGTTAGCCTTCATACAAAACCAGATAATTTAAGAGCTGACAAGTACTATAAGAAAATAATAAATACTACCATTCCTCAATCGGTTAAAAGGCTTGGATTAAAAGACGACGTTACTTTAATTGAGCGTATGAAAATAAGTCAAGCTTTGCAGGGACTGCCTATCATTGTGACTTCAGTAGGAAAGAGGCGTAGCGATAAACAAGAAGTAATTCTGCTTTCCACCACTACTGGTTTTTCACCAGAAACAGCGCTGGGATATGTTCAGAGTGAGTTGCGTGATAGACTAAACCGTCGTAATTAAGGGAGAATTGGAGGGGGGGGATTAACTATGGTATTTACCAAGTTTTTCCCGAAGCGATACTCACCGCTTGAATAGGTTTGGCAAAAAAATGGATAAACATCCGGCAAACCACCAGGACACAAATGTAGTCCTGTTTGAGGACCGGTGATGGTGCGAATTGTAATGGTGTTATTAACACAGTCTGGTAATGACGCTTCGATTGCAAGACATGGTTTGGTTGCGGTGTATTTACCATTTTTAGCAAGTGCTGCTCGTACTACGTTTGAAATGGAAACGCCATGGTAATTTCCTGCTGCTTGCGTAGCTCTGTTTGCAATCTCAATAATCGCTGCATTACGAACAGGATCAAGCATGGGAGGCGCTTTGACATATACTACTTTTGCACCTGTTGCGGTAACTGTTGCAAAGAACGTATTAAGATCACTTTCGTATTTAGCGTAGTACTCAGGAGTACCCATTACGAGTGGATTTCCGTTTGAGTCAACCATACATGGATATGAAGCATTGTAGGTGTTTGCAGCAGTGGTAAGTGCGACAACTGATGGGTTGTATTGAGCGAGATCTGCAGCTAACCACGTATTCCAAAGACATGGTGGAGTAGATGGAAATGCATGTACGTATCTAGTCCATCCACTTTTCTTTGCAAATTGTTGAGTAATATGCGACATTGATTCCCATGTAAGTGAGTCACCATAGATGAGAGCTGTTTTTGGCGTGGTGGCAGTTGCGGTTTTTGCGACAATGATCCAATATGCAAAACCTAAAATGAGAGCAATCGCTAATACGATATGAATAAACGTAGGTTTTAATCCAGACTGAGATTTTTTAGATCGAGACTTGACTTTGCGTTTGGATTTCATATAACAATCAAATATTGACACATTCTTTTTTTCATTGCAACTGCAATTTTCGCAGAGAATTTTAAAGACCTTCTTGTCTTCGAAGACTTTCTTTATGAGTTTCGCTGAATAGCGTCTCTAAAAATGCAGGGTCTAATCCTAGACCTGTTCCATACGAAACAATCTCTTCTAACATTTCCTTAAATCGCTTAGGTTGGTGAAGTGGCAGACCAAGAGCTCTTTTTATCTGACCAATTTCGTCTGTTGCCCTAAATCGATCCGCAAAAGCTTGGATAATAATTGCACTTTGTCTGTCGACTTCATTTCGACCTTGGCCTAATCTGGTGGTTAATTCATCTCTGGGTTGTTCTCTTTCTGCCATCAGAGATTATATCAAGGATTTTTATTTTTGGGTGAAGGTTTTCTTGACGCGTTTAGATCGTTTCAAATACAGAGTCCAGATGAGGGAGTAGAGCATGGCGCGAATGACTTCTCGGATACTCTCTGTATCTATTCGACCATAATCATTTATCAAAAAATAATAAAACACGTGTGTTGTAGCGTAATAGATGTAGTATTTAATCGAAAGTTCAATGAATGATTTTTTCTTTTTGAAAAAAAGAAGTACGAGATAGAGCGCCCAAATAAACGTACTTATATTTAAGACAAATTCTAATTGAGAAAGTGAATTGTCAGATATGTTGGGAAGATTTCGACTCAGTATTCCTCCTGAAAGGCGAATGATAGAGAGAATGAATAAGATAATGTATATTCGGAGAAATCCCCCAATCGGCAGCGAAGTTATTTTTTTCATCTGTGGAATATTTTGAGAGTAAAGCAGTTTTGGAATAAATGCAAATGAAGAGGTATAATATGGTAAGATTATAGCCGCAGTGGCGGAACCGGCAGACGCGCACGCTTCAGAAGCGTGTTTCCCTAAACGGAAGTAGAGGTTCAACTCCTCTCTGCGGCACCAAGGAGGGTTGGCAGAGCGGTAATGCAGCGGCTTGCTAAGCCGTGACGGTTTATACCCGTCCACAGGTTCAAATCCTGTACCCTCCGCTTATGAAAGATATGAAATTAATTTCTATCGTCTCTATCATTTCTTTACTTCTGGGATTTATCTTTGGTATTTTGTTTGGTTACAATCTTGGATTCGATCATGGATGGGAAAAGGCTGCAAAATATCTAAACGTAGGTAAAAAGTAAATTCTTTAGGCTGCGTCTTTAGGTGGTTGAGGTTCTGGTGGAGGCGTTTGAGGTCCACGAGCAGGATGCCATTTTCTTCTTGTTTCATCGCGTTCTTTCTTGTCTGGATCGGGCTTACGAATAGGAATAACATTGCTGGGTACTGGTATTTCTTTTGATCCATCTGTCATATTTTTAAGTATACAACATTCTGTTATAATTCACTTCTCATGAAGGAAAGAGAGTGGAAAGAGCTTTATAAAGGGCCAAAACATTTTAGAAACGCGACGCTCCGAAGAACATTGGGTCTTGTGGGTATTAGTGTTTTAATCTTTATTGGAGGGGAAAAAGTCTATTCGGACGGAGCCGAATTTAAAAGAGAGCAATTAAATAAGCAAGATGCTTTTATAGCTACTTACCCCACACTACCTCTTGAAGTTCGTGAAAAGGCCGCTCAATTTGAGTATATGCTAGTTTTTCCTAAAGCTCAATTTGAAAGTCTGGATCGATACGACGTAGATAGAGATGAAATAATACGCAATCTTTCATCAAATGACGAAGAAGGTATGTTTTATGAGCTTCAAGTTGCCTACGACTCTTATCAAGAATGGGAAATTGAAAAGGATGAGATGCTTGATGAGCGATTTAATAAACAAATTTCTTCTTCTGACGTATATAAACAGTTAGCTGGTGCGGCGTTGCTTGTGAGCGGATCGCTTGGATTGAGTTTAGGTCTCGCAACCTTGTTAGGGAAACGATCTAAGAAAAAAAAGTCCATAAAGAAAGCGCATAGAATAATTGCAAATAACGTTGAACATCCAGACAATGTTCTTAGTTCAATAGAAAATTTTAAGGAATTCATTACTAAGTTACAGATACTTCCACCAGTTGGCGGAAAAATTATTACTTTTGACAAGAGCGGCAATCACAAGACTGTCTTACAGCGTCCAACATATTTAGCTGAAGATCTTTGCGATGAGGTAATTAAGCGACAGCGAAAAGGAAATCTTGGAGAACTGTATATTCATCAGTTAACCGTACAAGGTAGATTGCCTGATGAATTTAAGTACGCGGCACTTGCATTGATTTTGAACAGTCCTTACGTGAATGATTGGGAAAGGCCTTTTTTCAACTCACCTTGGGGCTCAGTAGCTCCTCTTGTACATGATGGAGGAGAGGTGGACCTTTCACTTAATCCAAATTGGAAGAACTCGCGTGGTCGTACTGATTTTTTGCAACGAATGTATGTTCCGGGAGATGATACAGATGCCTTGGGTCATGAGCATAACAAGATGGAAGAAGAACGCATGCGATTTGAGGCGCGTTTTTATCAAAGAGCTGCTCTTGGTCTTCTAGCAGTCTGTCAAAATGGCACGGATATGATCGAAGATGAGGGTGATGAGCAAAGACGTTCAGTCAAAAAACTTACGGGTATGTTTTGGAATGATTTTATAATAAGCATGAAGGGCTTATTTATAGAATATGGGATTGAAGATGTTTTGCAAGTTCCATGGATAAATGAAAAACCGAGAAGCATATGGAGTGGCCACTATGCAAGATATGTAAGATATGAGGCTGATTGGGATCCTATTCAAAAATCCCTTGTAAGATTAGAAGAAGTTAGACAAAAACATCAAATTGAAATTCGTGAGCGTATTTCCAGCGCAATATCTACTTTTACAAATAGGGTTGACTTTGCCATTGGTCTTAACGCCTACTTGAAGAAGCCTGAAGAGTCAGAAGCCGCATAAATTGATAATTTCAGCTGATTCATTTACACTATAGTTTATGCCTGGGCAAAGGGTAAGAAAGATAAAGAAGCAAGAGGTGGAAGAAAAAACTAAAGGATTGCATGATCCCGAACTATTGACAATTCTTGCGTATGCACCTGCGGGATTTGGTCATATTCGTGTAACTGACGCATTGTTTCATGGACTTCCACGAGGTACGCGAAGACCGCTTCTTTTGGGTTCACACGACCCTTGGCTTGTGCACTTTCACCGATTCTTCAGTAATCATCCCTTAAGTCGAAGACTTTTCGAGTGGTCTCAGTACGGATGGCGTGAAGATTTTTTTACCGTTTTGTATCGCTCATTTCTTCGCGCAAAGACAAACGTTGTCTACAACCAACTTCTCACCATTCTTGATCAAAGAGTTGAAGCACCAAAGAAAGTTCTTATCGTGGCAACTCATTTTGCTTTAGCACACCAGATCGGCAAAATCAAAGCTCGGGTTGAGAAAGAGAAGAGTGTAAAGATCACTCTTGCGGTTCAAGTGACCGACGACTCACCACAACAACTCTGGTATGTTCAGGAAGCAGATATGACCTTTGTCCCAAGTAAAAAAACAAAGGAAGAACTGGTCAATTATGGGAAACACGCACGACTCAAAGATATTTCGGTTGAAGTTTCACCCTATCCTGTCAGTACTATACTGGGAAGAACGGGTGAAGGAGACTATTGTGAAGAGAAGTTTGAGCAACTCGAACCAAAAGGTAAGGAGCGTATTCATATCATCATTCCCATTTCAGGTGCCGCTGCAGGACTTGAGTTTTTATCTTCAATGATTGATGAACTTCATCAAAAATCAGATCGTTACTACTTTCATATTGTGATCAAGTCTTCACCACAAACTTCAAAGTTTATCCATGATATGGAGGTCAAAGACTGTGTTGACTTACACGTCTCGCTCTCAAACAGACAAGCGGTAAATAAGTACGAAGAGGTTTATAAATCTCACTTGATCGCAATTGAAGTAACCAAACCAAGCGAGCAAGCTTTCAAAGCGCTTCTTCATCCAACTCAACTTGGTGGAGCAATTCTTCTTTTTGCACAACCCGTTGGTCGGCAAGAGTACGATAATCTTGATTTTTTACGAAGACACGAACTTATTCCGGGAAAAACAGACCATGCTTATTTGTGGAATCATGCAGAAAAAAATCTACCAATGCACAATAATGAAGGAAGAGAGATTCGTACAAAGGCAGGGAACTGGCGAGGTCTTGAACTTCCGGAACATCCACATCAAGCTGCAGAATTTATTCATTTTTGTTTTAAAAATGAGATTTTTAAAAGAATGATGAACTGCAAGGTGGAGATAAAAGAAGAAACTCATAAAGAAATCAGTCCTCACGGCGTCAAAGATCTGTGGGAACGCATCAATGAACTGCTCGAAACCGTCTGATTTAAATGCAAAGAGCAAATAGAAAAGAGCAAAACCACAAAGTGAATTTTAAAAATATTTTTTATTTTTAATCTGTATATTTGCATTTTGCTATTTGAGTTTTGAGTTTTTTCATGAGGAGGCTGAGGTGTAATGGCCTAGGGCAAACTTCCAGAATAATCGTGCCACAATACCCATAACAATAGTAAACACTACTAGTTCCCCCATTTCATATGACGTTGCCTTGCCGATGAGAATTCGTGTTGGCGTTGCGGTTATGATGATAAACGGAGCAAGAAGGACAAAGAAAATTTCATTAAGTTGTATAAATGTTTCACGAGGAAATCTCCCAACTGCACGGAGTGTGTAAAAAAGCTCGTTAATATTGTCGAGTTTTGGCGCCCAGATAATGAATGTATTTAAAATGAAAAGACAAAAATACAGAAGAAGAATTCCCATCAATAAGGCAAAGACAAATAAGACGACACTAAGAAGATTCACAGAGATGTTGTAGGTTGTGATGATAAAAATCATCAGTAGTATCCCAACAAATGTTCGGAAAAGACTTGGGAGGTATGGATTACGAAGAGAGGTATAGAATTGGGAGTCAAATGGTTTAAGTAAAATAAAGTCAAATGTCCCCTTATCAACGAGCTCAGAAAACTCGTTGATGCTTCGAACGAAGAAAAATGAAAAAATTCCGATAAACACATTATATATACAGGCGTTTAACACCAACTCGCCGGCAGTCCAGTCAAAAACAGAGCCCGTTTTTAGGGTAATCAAGTACATGGAGAAGGTTGTCATGAAGATCCAGATACTTGTCGTAATAAATAAATGAACTACGGTATTAAATCGATATGAAAGCATACGACTAATGCTGGTTTTAAGAAGAGCTCCGTATATTTTGAGATATTTTTCCATATTATTGACCAACTCCGGTAAAAACTTTAAGTCCATTTTTCCACAGAATTTTATACAGAAAATACAGTCCCACAATCCAACACAGTTGAACGACCATTATTTCATTAAGCCTACTTTGAGAGTAGAGTCCAATAAATGAGCTGACTGGATAGTAGATAATGTACGGATATGGAGTAAAGTTCATGACGTTCTGAATCGCTTCGGGCATGAGATTAAGTGGCATCAGAGTTCCGCTAAACAAAATAATAAGAACATCGTTAGATTCAAGAACGCTGTCGACATCGGTCATCCAAAATGCAAAAAGCCCAATGACCATCTTGAGTAAAAACGAAAAAATAAATGCGAGTATGGTAACCACTATTGACATAAAGATAATCGATGTATCTTGAGTAAGATAGAGTTTGAATCCAAATGTAAGGAAGATGAGAACGGCGACAATACCATATGATCCTTGAAAAATTCTCCATGGGAATTCCATAAACGCGCGAAGCTTAAGATAGGAGATTGGCTTGAGCAAGTCTCGGATTAGCTCGCCTTGTTTGATATCGATAAAGGCAATGTGAATTTCGATGTGATGAATCAGTGCTGATTGAGCCACTATGATAAGTAAGTAATAGGTCTGGATTTTTTCCAGAGTCCATCCGTGTTCAAACGTTCTCCCTTGAGATGCGCCTGTCCAAAACATAAGGAGGACTAAAGGATTAATAAATGAAATGAGAAAATAAACAAAGGCACGCGCTCTATGTTGGAAGACGTGCTGGAAGTAGAGCGAGAAGATACGTAGGTCTCTCATACATCCTTTTTAGTAAATAGACTGCGGACAATATCTTCGATGTCGGTTTCTTCAATGGTAAGATCTTCAACGGGGAATTTTTTGAGGAGAGTCGCTGCAATCTCTGTTACTTTTTCCTGTTTAACAGAAAGTTTTATTTGTTGGGGATCAAAGTGTTTTATAACCCCATAGTCACTGACATCTTTCTGTTCAATTGGTTTATGCAGTTTGATCGAAAGAAGCTTGTGGGTTGTGTATTTTTTGATAACGTTTTCAAGTTTTCCATCGTACAAAACCCGCCCATGATCGATGACGATAATACGCTTACATAATTCTTTAACATCTTCCATATAATGACTCGTTAGTAGAATGGTAGAGTTGTGTTTTGTATTGTACGACCTTATAAATTCTCTTAGGTTTTGTTGCATGACAACATCAAGTCCTATGGTAGGTTCGTCAAGAAAAAGAATTTTGGGTTGATGAATAAGCGCTGCGATTAGTTCACATTTCATGCGTTGTCCAAGTGAAAGATTGCGGACTTGAATATGTAAGACATCCTGAATCTGCATGAGCTCGACGAGTTCATCAAGTGTTTCTTTGTACTGCCTATCGGAAATGCCGTAAATTTCTTTATTCAAAAGAAACGTGTCGATTGGAGGTAAGTCCCACCAAAGCTGTGCTTTCTGTCCCATGACGAGAGCGATTTCTTTGAGAAATGCAGGTTTTCGGGAGAATGGGTAGAAACCGAGAACCGAAATGTCTCCTGAGGTTGGATGAATAAGTCCCGAAAGCATTTTCAACGTCGTAGTTTTGCCTGCGCCGTTTGGTCCGATAAAGCCAATAAGTTCACCTTCTTCAATTGCAAACGAAACGTTTTCAACGGCCTTTACAGTCTCATACTTACGATGAAAAAATGATTTAAACGAACCAAAAAATCCCCCTTCTTTTTTGTATGCTCGAAAATGTTTCGCAAGATTAGAAACTTCAATTGCCCTCGCCATAATACATTATACAATTTGTCATCCTGAACTGACCCTTGCGTCATCCTGAACTTGTTTCAGGATCTGGATGCTGAAATAAATTCAGCATGACGTGGAGTAAGTTATAAGTTGTGAGATTTTACGTATTGTATAATTCAAATATGAAATTTAAAAAAATCACCTGTTTAAATTGGGGGGGGAATGAATTAGAAGATTCATATGGTTCAGAGCTCGATAGTTTAGCTGAGCAAAGAGTTTTAGCTACTGAAAGCGATTCTAAAAAACATCCAGAGACAGATGTTTTACTGGTTAAGTTAGGAGCCAAGATTGGTAAAGAACTCATAGATAGTTTTCCGAATCTTAAGTATATCGGTATGTTGGGTACTGGATACGGAGGTATCGATACTAAATACGCCGCACAAAAAGGTATTACCGTTACGAACATAGCAGACTACGCAACAGAAGGAGTTGCTGAATTTACCCTTGCTATTCTTCTAGAACATTTAAGGTCAGTTGAAAAAGCGAAATCACAAGCTAAGCAAGGTAATTATTCAGACGATTTTATTGGAAAAGAAATAAAAGGTAAAACTTTTGGTGTTATTGGGCTTGGTCATATTGGTCTACGGACAGCTGAGTTAGCCAAAGCGTTTGGAGCAAATGTTATTTATTGGTCACATCACCGAAAAAAAGAGGCAGAATCTAAAGGAATAAAATATTCAGAGAATGTTCTTTCAAGCGCGGATATTATCACTGTTAATCTTGCTCTAAACTCAGAAACCGAAAATTACCTTAATGCTGATCGTGTTGCAAGTATAAAAAGAGGAGCTATTGTGATCAATCCAAGCCCAATGGAATTATTCGATTTTAACACTCTCGTAGATCGTCTCAAAAAAGGCGATATTACCTTCATACTTGATCATAGTGATGAGATGACTACGGAACAGCTTGATGTTTTGAAATCTATTGACAACTGCATTATTTATCCA
>CAYHIW010000025.1:0-13883 GCA_964356745.1 uncultured Gammaproteobacteria bacterium
TAACGAAATAGGCGAGGGCGACCAAGTTTATATTTAAGATCTTTGGCTTTTCGCTCACCAATAACTTTAGCAGGGATTCCTGCAACGATCTGATACGACTCTACGTCGTTTGTCACAACCGCACCAGCTGCAATTACAGCACCGTCACCAACCTTTACGCCAGGCAAAATAATTGCTCTTGGCCCAACAAACACATAGTCGCCGATGATAACAGGCTTTGATACCGGAGAGAACTGCGGATCATGTACGTCATGCTGACAGTTATAGATCATAACCTCTGATGCTAGGGCAGTATGACTCCCGATTTTAAGAAGGTCACGACCATCCAAAACAGAGTTTTCACCAATAATCGTATCTTCTCCAATCTCGATTCCCCTTGTGTCATAAAATACTGCTCCGCTGTGTATGGTCGAACCACGACCGATCTTAACACCCGCAGACTTGAAGATGAGTTTTCGTAATATATGTGAAGGAACAAAACCGAGCAATCGAACTATAAAGAGAAAAAATTCCAAAATGACATTGGACGCTCTACCCCTCCCCTTTTTCACAACGTCGTTAAATGTTAGATCGTTTCCATTTTTATCTTTCATAGTCTTATTATATATAATGAATATTATTTCATCCCTCATCCTTCATCATTAAGCATTGCTTGTAGAGCTCCACTGTTTGTTCTGTCATCGTCTCAAATGAGTACCTCTCGAGGAGTCGCTCATACTTGAAAACTGTTTTCTGTTTAAGAACTCCCGCTATTTTACTTGCAATATCATCAATGTCATAAGGATCAAACATCGTATATTGACTGTCTAAAACTTCTCTAAGAACCGGGATGTCTGATGCGATAATAGGACAGTTAAAATAAGCAGCTTCCAAAAGAGTTAGACCAAAACCCTCAGATAAACTTGGATGCACAAGAGCCTCTGCATTTTTGTAGAAAAAAACGAGATCCTCAAGTGATGGATTGGTATAAAAAATAATCTTACCTCGATTATTCGAATTTTCAAATAATGGGAGGAGACGCTTCTGGAAGTAATCGTCAGGCCCAACCAAAATCAACGAAACATCCGTACTGAGCTTCAAGTACGCCTTGATTAGACGCTCTATATTTTTATGAGGGTAAAAATTACCGACATATATCATGAACTTTTTGGGCAGTTTTTCTTTAAGTTTTTCGTTTTCTTTTGCGTTTTGGATTTTGGCGCTTACTCCCTCATAAATTGATACCATTTTAGACTGATAGGAAGCTCCAAACATATCTATCATCTGTGTTCGCACTGCCTCGGTTGGAGTGATAATTTTGCATGCATTTTTCACTGCCTGTGAGATTACGTGTTTCATAGCTAAATATTTCAAGTTGTACTCGAAAAAGGATCTAGTCGAAGCCTTACCTGTACGAAACAGGAGAGGTGTTAGATCGTGAATGGTAGAGATAAACGACCTCTTGTAAAGCAACGGATAACTAAAGTAGGTAAAGTGCATGAGATCTAACGCATCTCTTGTTACATCACTGTTGAATTTGATCTGCTCGGAAATAGTATGCCATTTGTAGTTAGCTTTTCTTAAAATATATTTCTTACTGAGGCTCTCGAGATGTTTTGCGTCTGAGCCAAGATGATATACGTGAATATCCCAATCGCTTGGTGCTTTTTTTGGTAAAAACTCGAGGAGATTGCGTATATATACACCTACACCGGTCTGCCCGATAAGTCGCGCGTCAATTCCTACCTTATACATGACGGGCAGTTAAACGACTAATGACAGAGTAGACGATCCAATTAATAAAAGTGGGATAATTTTTTTCGTAATGTTTCTTATAAAATATTGTCATCGCTTCGTAAAAGTGTTGCTTTGTTTTACTACTTAAACTTGCCTCCTCATTCTTAATACCGCTCTGGTACTTTAGATGGGTAACAAGTTGGCTGGGAAAATAGATAATTTTGTGTCCAAGTTTTTTAATTCTGAGTGAAAGATCGATGTCTTCTCCGTACATAAAGAATGCTTCATCAAAACCATCAACTTGTTTTAGAATATTCAATTTAACTAAATAAAAAGCACCGCTTGGTGAATCAATTTCATGCTTTTTGGATAAATCACGGAATATCAGATGATAACCTCCAAACAACATATTTAAAACGGGAATGCGACTCGTTATCCGCTCCAACTTAGAGAAATAACAAAATGATCTCCACAGAGTCGGAAAACCTCGATGACAAGCTGGATCTAGCTTGCCATTTTGAAACACTACCTTAACGGTAAGTACTCCAATCTTAGGATCTTTTTTAAACTCCTCAAACAATTCGTTAAAATTAAGTTTGTCAGCAATAACATCCGAATTAAGAAATAAAACATAGTCCCCTTTTGCCTGTTTCAAACCAATATTATTAGCTCTCCCAAAACCCACGTTAGATTGATTCTCTATGATACTTAAACTTGTAACTTGTAACTTGTAACTCTTCAATTCTTTTTTTGAATTGTCTGTTGAGTTATTATCAACGACAATTATTTCATACGAAACTTCTGGGGAATTTTCTAGACTATGGATAATTGAGTCTATTGCTTGGAGCGTGAGTTCACATGTATTGTAGGAGACGATAATGATCGAGAGATCTACCATGTACTGTCATTATAGCGTGTTTATTAACGCTTTGGAGATTGCTTTTGTCTTCGTGCCCTTCCACCTGTTCCCACTTTTCGTCTTTCTCTAACGCGTGGATCTCTGGTGAGAAGTCCTGCTTTTTTAAGATCTGGTCTGTATTGGTCTTTGTCAACTTTCTCAATTGCTCGCGCAAGTCCGTGAATAAGCGCATCAAGCTGACCTGTTCGACCTCCACCTTTTACAACGATCGATATCCCAAATCTTCCTTCGTTATTAGTAAGTTTTAAGGGAGACAGATATCGAACTTTTTCTTCAATTGAAGAAAACAAGGTTGAAATTGGTTTTTTATTTACCGTCATTTCTCCAGTAGATATCTTAACGCCCTTGACCAAAATGGATTTTTCTTTTCCTGTGACCACGTAAAGACGCACGCGGGCAACGGCTGATTTTCTTCGTCCAACCGCTTCATAATATAATTGTGATTTTACTTTTGCCATTATTTTGTGCCTGGTTATTTAGAATTTTTAATTTGAAACTTCACACTATAAGGATGATCGCTTCCTTCATAAATGTGTAAACGAGCTAGACGTCTATCTCTTAATTTATTCTTTGGCAACATTCCAGACACTGCGTGTCTAACCATTTCTTTTGCATTTTTAATAACAAGTCTTTCTGCTGTAATTGATTTAAGTCCTCCTGGATAACCTGAATATCGTTTATATTCTTTTTGTTGCATCTTACGCCCCGTTAAAACAAGATCTCGCGCATTAATAACAACTACATGATCTCCTGAGTCAAGATAAGTTGTGTAACTTACTTTATGTTTGCCTTGAAGAAATTTTGCAATTTCTCCTGTTGTTCTACCCAATACCTGATCCTTTAAATCAACAAGATGCCATGCTCTTTGTATAGCGCTTGCACTTTGAGACTTTGTTGATTTGGTTGGCTGTGTCATTGTTTTTTCGCAACTTTCTTAACGATTTTTTTAGGCTCCTCTACCACGACTGGTTTTGGCTCAACGATCATGGGAAAGCTCCATGTCAATTTCATCATTTTGGTTCCGTCCGACTCTCTGATTGGTAACTTTATTAAAGAAACAAATCCGCTTGTCTTAACTTTTAGTTTAGGACCAAGCTCGCTTACCAATTTTAGGACAAGCTTCTTGTCTCCAAGTTTGCGTTCAAGAACGTTTCTTGATGCGTTGGTGTTTTTAACAATATGTCCACTTAATACTTCTATAAACGGTCTCGCAAATTTCGCCTTGGTCTCGGTTGTTGTCAAATGTCCATGAGCAAAAAAATTCTTCACGAGTTTTCTGACCAACATTTTGTTGGCGTCTATTCCACTTCTAAATCGTTTTGTTCGTACACCGTGTCTCATAAAAATTATTTATTCAATAACAATACTCATTTTCTTTAACTCTGCCTCAATAAGTACGAAGGATTTTTTACCAAGTCCTTTAACTCCAATAAGCTTATCTTTTCCTACTCTGATAAGATCGGCAACTGTTTCTATATTTTCTCTCAAGAGAGCATTAATCACTCTTGAAGGTAGATTTAACTCGTCGATAATAATATCGTTCAATTTTTGATCGATCTTTTTGGCTTCACCTTCTTGTGCATCGTCAATCGTCTTGACTTCAGGATTATCCTTTCCGGATAAAATATGAGCAAAATGTGAAGTTAAAACTTGAGAAGCCTGAGTTATAGCCTCATCAGGACTAATCGTTCCATCTGTCCAAATTTCAATAACCAATCTATCATAATTTGTCTTTCTTCCAACACGTGCCTCTTCTACTCTAAAGATCACCTTCGTTACTGGAGAGAAATAAGCATCAACAGAAATGTAGTCAGACTGTTGTTTTTCCACTTCTTCTTCGGTAATTGATCCAACTCCAGTTTCTACCAATGCCTCTAACTCAATCTTACCTTTATCATCGGTAACTTCTCCCAAATATAAATCTTGATTGATTGTTTTAACGTCACCATGTACATCTTTACCGGTAACTTTTTTTCTTCCTTTAACGCTAATTGATATTTTGTACGAACCCTCTTTCTGAACGTCAAATCGCAACTGTTTAAGATTGAGAATGAGTTCAAGCGCTGATTCTTTTACTCCTTTTATCGTGCTAAACATGTGATCTGCCCCATCAATTTTAAGTTGGGTAATCGCGGCACCTCTCAAAGAAGAAAGAAGCGTTCTTCGCAGAGCACTTCCCATGCTATTACCAAAACTTTTTGGTAATGGTTCAATGGAAAATTTTCCATAAGAAGCTGTTGCTTCAATTTTTTTTGTATAGAAATTTGGATCGATCATAAGAATAAATTTAAAATTTTTAATTAACGTGAATAAAATTCAACAACTGATCTCATATTCACTTGCTTTTCAATATCCTCACTTGATGGCTCAACTTTAATTGTTCCTGCTAGTTTTTTTCGTTCTAACCACTCAGGAATAATAATATTTGTATTTTCGAGCATACCTTGTACGTACGGTATCTTTTCACTTTTTTCACTTACAAATTTAACCGCATCGCCTTTTTTAAGCTGAAATGATGGAATGTTTACGAGCTTGTCATTTACTTTAACGTGCTTGTGACCAATCAGCTGCCTTGCACTTGCTCTTGTTGGAGCAAGACCAAGTCGATAAATCACATTATCAAGTCTTTTTTCCAAAAGCTGACCTAGTATTTGACCAGTATTTCCTTTCATTCGAATTGCTTTGGTAAAATATCGTTTCAAACCAGAATCGGTGACTCCAAACATATATCGCAACTTCTGTTTTTCTCTTAACTGCTTGCCATGTTCTGACTGTTTACGTCTTCTCTTGCTCGTCCCATGTTGACCTGGCTTAACATTTAATTTCCTCAAAAGAGAAGCTTGAGCTTTACTTCCCGCTGTTTTAAATCCCAAATCAGTATTCTCTCTTCGGGAAATTCTATTTTTTGGCCCATTGTATTTCATACTCTTCTTAGTTTTGGAGGTCTCACTCCGTTGTGAGGAATTGGTGTAATGTCAATAATTTTATTTACTTCAATACTGGCTGCCTTAAGGACTCTTAACGCTGCTTCACGTCCAGGACCTATGCCTTTAACAAATACCGTTGCTTCTCTAAATCCAAAGTCATTAACTGCTTTTTTCAATGTTGATTCTGCGGTTATAGTTGCTGCATAAGGCGTTGATTTACGCGTTCCCGCAAACCCATGCATTCCACACGATCCAACAATAAAAGGAAGTCCCTTATCGTCGGTAATCGTAATAATGGTGTTATTAAACGTTGCTGTGATATATACTTTTCCTCTTTCTACTATTTTTTCTGTTTTCTTTTTTTTCATATCATGTTGTAATTAGGTTGTTTTTGCTTTCGTCTGGGTTTGCTCGAGCTTTGCCCATACTTCTTTTCGAAGTGCTCCAACAGTCTTTCGTTTACCTCTTTTGGTACGCGCATTTGATCTTGTTCTTTGACCTCTTACCGGTAAACCTTTAATATGACGAATTCCTTTATACGATCCAATTTCTTTAAGTCGCTTAATGCTCTCCATTAAGTCTTCTCTCAACTCTCCTTCAACTGCGTATTGTTTTTCTATTTCTGAACTAATCTTTTTTAACTCTTCTTCTGTAAGATCTTTAATACGTTTCTGCTTATCGATCCCTGTCTTTTCTAAGATATTACCAGAGGTTTTCCAACCAACACCATAAAATAGCGTCAATGCGTATTCAACGCGCTTGTCATCTGGTAATACAATTCCGAATAATCGAGCCATTTTGAAAATTTATCCTTGTCTTTGTTTGTGTTTAGGATTTGAACAAATAATATATAACATTCCTCTTCGTTTAACCAACTTACATTTTGCACAAATTTTTTTTACCGATGATTTTACGTTCATATTCTGTATGTTATTCTTCCCCTATCCAAATCATACTGCGTTACTTCAAATCTAACGCGATCTCCAGGAAGAATTTTTATATAATTCTTTCTCATTTTCCCAGAAAGATAACAAAGGACTATCTTTTCTGAATTATCTACTTTAACTCGAAACAATGTGTTTGGAAGATTTTCAACGACCTCACCTTCGAGCACCACAACATTGTCCTTCATAAAAGTTTAATTTTACCATATTTTAGGTTAATATAACAGCGTTTTTCTCAGTAATCGCAATGGTGTGCTCAAACTGCGCGCTTAAACTCCCATCGTCGGTAATGAGCGACCAATCATCCCCTTTTTCATGCTTCATATTATGTGTCGTCTCCGAATACATAACCTCAACGGCTATTACTAAACCCGGTCTCATTTTATAGGTTTTTTCAATGGGTCCTTCTAAAAACTGTGGAATAGAAGGATCCTCATGCAAGCTTCGTCCTACACCGTGTCCTGTTAGTCGTACTATCGTCTTCAGTTCTGCCCTAGACATCTCCTGCTCGATACAACGCGAAATTTCACCTATGTATCGACCGGTTTTTACCAAAGATAGAGCTTTTCGCAGCACTTCTTTACCACTTTCAAGAAATTTTACTTTGCGTTCGTCGTAGTCACCAACTAAAACAGTTGTTGCAAAGTCAGTATGAAATCCCTTATGAAACACTCCTATATCAACCGTTACCACGTCTCCATCTTTGATGACCCTTTGCGAAGGTGGAGTGTGAACGATCTGTTCGTTGATAGCAATACACGTTGCCCACTTGTAACCAGGAACTTTATCAAACGACGTTTCTGCTCCTTTTGCGACAATCAAATCTCGCGCCTTTTTATCAATGTACTCTGTTTTTACACCAGGTCGTATATCTTTAACTATTTCTTTAACTACTTCTTGAAGTATTTGTCCGCCTTCACTCATCCACTTTATTTCTTCTTCTGTTTTAAGATGAACCATGGATTAAGAAAAATAAACCTCCCGGTAAACATCTTCCAATTTATCATGGAAGTCCTGAAGGGAAAAGTTATTTTTGACAATAAAGTCTGCAAACGCGATTGGATTTCCTTTATTGGTATCTACAAGCTCCAACATATCTCTTTCTTCTCCTGATAGCTCAGACCTATAATTTCTTTTGGAGATCCTTTGATAACGAAGCTTCTTCTCGGCATACAGTGCCAGAAGATAAATCTTGACTTCCGGAAATACTTCTCGAAGATAAAGGTACTCTTCCCAAGAGTAAAGTCCATCAACTACAACAATCATATTCTTCTTCAGGGCTTTTTCTATATTCTCTTTATTGATAAGAGCCATTGCCTTCATGCCGTGCTTCTTTCTAAAGTCAACTCTAAGCTTTTGATGAACTGCATTAGAATGCTCAAGGTGATGTTCATCTACGTAATCGTTAATGATCTTCCCAAACGATATAACGGGAAGCTTCATTTCTTTATGAAAGTACTCCCCGGCATCTGTTTTACCAGAACCCGAAAGACCAACTATGGCAATGATTGACTTTGTTTTCTTACTCCATTCCTTTACTCTGTTTTTAATAAGTTGCTTTCCTAAACTTTTGAGAATATCTTCGTTCACTTCCTTAATGCTCTGAGAACCGTCAATTTCGACAAGCTTCGCTTGTTTTTCATAATACTCAAGCACCGGTCTTGTTAACGTATTAAACGATTCAATTCTTTGTCTAATAGCTTCTAATCTTTCGTCATCACGCTCGGTATCATTACGATATGAGATTCTCCATAGCGCTTCTTTATCGGGTATATCAATGAAAATGAATTTATCTACGTTGTTTTTAAACTTCTCAGCTTGAATGAGCGTTCGAGGAAATCCGTCAAGAATGTACCCTCTTCTATATTCTTTTCTGGAGATATAATCATTAACAATCTCAATTGTTTTTTCATCAGGAATAAGGAGTCCTGCATTCATCACCGTTTTAATGTATCGGGCCAACTGTGTTTTCCCCTTCACAATCTGTCTAAAGATGTGACCTGTTGAAAGATACGGCAACTTTAACTGCTTTGATAAGAGATTTCCTTGTGTCGATTTTCCAGATCCTTGAATTCCTGTTAGAACAAGTTTCATAAGGGATTAGCCTAATTTCTTCTTTTCTTTGTGCGGTGTATTTTTTTTGCACAAATTACAATATTTTTTGAGCTTTAGCGCTTCTGTTGTGTTAATCTTACTTTTTTGGGTAACGTAATTTTGCTTACCGCAAACTTCACAAACAAGTCCGACTAATACTCTCGATCCTTTCTTTGCCATATAATTTTACTTATAACTTGTAACGTGTAACTTTAATTGTATTTGTCGTATCTTTTCATAATAAGCTGTGCTTCAATCAACTTGAATGTTTCGAGAACAACCGAAACCACGATGAGAATTCCTGTACCTCCAATAATCAGATTTGGTATTCCTGTTACTTTTGACATGAGCACCGGAAGAACAGCGATAATTCCGAGAAATACTGCTCCTACACTTGTTATTCGGTAAAGAATCTTTTCGAGATACTGCTTTGTATTTTCTCCTGGTCTTATTCCGGGAATAAAACCTCCATTTTTCTGAATTTCTTCTGAAATCTTTTGTGGATTAAACACAACGATGGTGTAGAAAAACGTAAATCCTATTACGAGAAAAAAGTACAAGAAATTATACACAAATCCGCTGGGATTGAATATGTTAACAAGACCCGAAGCAAATCCTGCGACCGCTTTGTTTGATACTCCTGATAAGAAATTTCCGACTAGTTGAGGAAACAACACAAACGAAATTGCGAAAATGATTGGGATTACTCCTGCCTGATTAAGTTTTAATGGAAGGTAGTTGTTTGCTGCTTGATACATCCTATTCCCTCTCATGCGTTTTGCATAAAAAACAGGAATTTTGCGTGTTGCTTCGTTGATGAAAACAACCGCAGCAATCACAAAAAGGAAAAGAGCGATAAAAACAATAACGTTGATAATAAAGGCTTGATTCACAATTCCTCCAAACAACTGACCAATGACGACGTGAAGTCTCCCGACAATACCGGCAAATATGATAAGAGAAATACCATTCCCTATTCCAAACTCAGAAATCAATTCTCCAAACCAAATAAGTATGAACGTGCCAGCAAGCAAGGTCGCAATAAACGAAAAAAACTCAATGGGTGACAGTGCGCCTATTACATTTTGATTTTTAAGAAGAAAGTAAATACCAACTGCCTGAACAATAGTTAAGGGAATTGTGAGAAAACGTGTGTACTGGTTAATTTTAAAGCGGCCATACTCTCCTTCTTTAGCAAGCTTCTCAAAACGAGGAATGACAACGGTAAATAATTGAAAAATAATTGAGGCATTAATATACGGATTAAGTCCAAGCGCCATAACCGAAAAATTAACAAGTGTTCCACCTGAAAATATATCAAGAAGAGAAAGAAATTGATTTTCAGCAAAGAGAGTTTTCAATCTTACCAGATCAATAGAAGGCACTGGAACAAAAGCAAATACTCTAAAAATAAGAAATATCCCAAATGTAAAAAGAATCTTTCGCTTAAGCTCAGGATCTTTAATGAGTGATTTTAGTTTATTTACTATTCCTTCTAACATAGTTAGGCAGTGCTACCACCTGCTTTTTCAACAAGTTCTTTCGCCTTTTTAGATATAGGTAATTTAATCGTAAGCTTTTTCTCAAGCAATCCGTTTGCCAGAATTTTGACGCGAGTCATTTTAGAAACATTTTTAATGAGATTTTTCTCGGCAAGCGTCTTCAGATCGATTACATCACCGTCTTTAAATACGTTAAGCGATGTTAAGGTAACAATCACCGGCGTTTCTTGTACTGATTTATTCTTCCCTTTACCTCGAAGTAATGGATATTTTTTAACCATCTTAGCCTGTCCACCTTCAAAGTGAAGAGGTATTTTTTCTCTGGCTTTCTGATGTCGCGTTGTTCCGCGCGTTGATTTTGCGCCCTTACCACTCCCCGCTCCTCGACCAACTCGCTTTTTATTTTTTTTTGTTATTTTTGGAAGTGTACTTAACATATATTATTTCTTGTCTTTAACTTCATGAATAATTCTCGCTTTAAGCAAAGACAGTGCCTTCATAATTGCGTACGTATTCGTTATTTGATTACGGGATCCGATAATCTTTCCTGATGCATTTCTCACACCGGATAATTCCAATAATGCACGCGCAATACTTCCTACCTTTAATCCAGTTCCCTGGGGCGCTGGTTTGAGAAGCACTCTTGCTGCCTTATATTTTAAAATGATCTGGTGTGGAATCGTTGATTGAAATAAGGGAACTTCGATCATGTGCTTTCGCGCATAAGAAATTGCTTTCTTAATGGCTGGAGGCACTTCTTGAGAACGACCAATTCCAATACCAACTCTTCCCTGTCCATCACCCACCGCAACTAGTGCAGAGAATGTTACGTAATTGCCTCCTGTCGTTTTTTTTGACACACGACGGATAAGCAATACTCGCTCCTCAATCTTCTTTTCTTCTTGATTATCCATTATATTTTAAGTCCTCCTTCTCTCAAGCCTTCTGCAAAGGCCTTAACTTGACCTCCATAGGCATACTTACCGCGATCAAATACTCCGGCTTTAATTTTTTTCTTCATAAGTTCTTCTGCTAAATAGACTCCTAGTTTTTTTGCGATAATGGTTTTCACTGCTTTTTCTTTTGTTTTTTTAATAAGAGCTACGCTCGAAATACTCGTAATAGTTGATCGTGAATCGTCGTCTATAGCTTGTGCGTATGTGTACTTATTTGATCGAAACACACTAATACGAGGTCTCACTTTCGTTCCGTGAATAAGACTTCGAACTCTCATTTTTCTTCGCTCTACTCTGTTGTGTATCATAAGATGTTATGCAGCTCCTGCTGTTTTTGCTTTTTTACCCGGCTTAATTCGTAACTTTTCTCCGGCGTAGCGAATCCCTTTTCCTTTATATACGTCAGGTTTTCTGATTATTTTAATCTGGTGTGCAATCTGCCCCACTAACTGCTTATCAACTCCCGACACAACAATTTTATTATTACCTTCAACGGCAAATGTAATCCCATCAACCTTGTTTACCGTGACTGGGTGTGAATACCCAAGTCTCAGTACAATATCTTCACCTTGCAGTTTGGCATTATATCCCGTACCTACTATCTCCAGATGCTTTTCCCATTTTTTTTGTACTCCGGTAATACTATTGGCAACAAGATTTCTGTAAAGTCCATGAAGAGACTTTGTTTTTTTATCTTCTCTTTGTCTCTTAATGATAAGCGTGTCCTGTGTTTTTTCAATTTGAAGCACGTCGGGTATGGAAATGGTCATAGTACCAAACTTCCCGCTCACGTTAATATCTTGATTGTTTACATCAAGCTTTACGTCTGCTGCAATCGATACTGGTTGATTTCCTATTTTTGACATAATTACCAAATTTCAAATAAAAACTCTCCGCCAATTTTTTGTTTTTTAGCTTCTTTATCAGTGAGAATACCTTTTGATGTTGATACAATTCCAACACCCAACCCACCGAGTACGGGTTTAATTTTCTTAACTGTTGAATACAGTCTTCTTCCTGGTGTCGAAAATATCTTGACGTCAGTCATTGCTCCAACCGAGTCAACATACGAAAGATCAATTATTATTCTCTTATTCTTATCTTTGGTTACTTCGAAATCTTTGATGTATCCGAGGTTTTTTAATTTAGTCAATATCTCCACTCTAAATTTAGAATGTGGAGAAAGAATCGTCTCTTTATGAGACATGTAACCATTTTTGATTCGAATAATAAGATCTCCGATTGAATAATTCATATATTAGGTTGCTGAAATGACTTTCTTAGTAACTTTTCCATGTGTTCTAAACGTACGAGATGGAGAAAATTCTCCAAGACGATGACCGACCATACCTTCAGAAATAAGAACTTCTATGTGCTTTTTTCCATTATGTATTGCGACTCGATGTCCAACGTATTCAGGAGATATTTGAGAACCTCTTGCCCATGTTTTAAGAGGCGTTCTATCCCCCGTTTCTTTTTGTTTGAGAATTTTCTTGATTAAATTCTCGTCTATATATGGTCCTTTTTTTGATGATCTTGACATATTTTTTAATTACCAGGTCATTTTTTTAACACCTGGAATTTCTCCTTTTAATGCGTGCTCTCTAAAACAAATACGGCACATTCCGAAACGCCGCATATAACTTCGTGATCTCCCACAGATAAGACATCTATTCTTTGCTCGAACTTGATATCTCTGTTTTTTTTGAAATTTAACTACGTCTGATGTTTTTGCCATATTATTTTTTAAATGGTATTCCTAAATGCTCAAATAGTTTCTTCCCAAGCTCTTTGCTTTTTGCATTCGTTACAATCGTGACCTGTAATCCACGCAGCTTGTCTATTTTATCAAAATCAACTTCCGGGAAAATCGTCTGCTCGGTAAAGCCTAAATTAAGGTTACCGTACCCATCGATGTTATTATCTGATATTCCTCTAAAATCTTTAATACGAGGAATGATAATTTTAACGATTTTCTCAAGGAATAAATACATATTCTTTCCTCTAAGCGTAACTTTTGCACCAATTGGATATCCTTTTCGTATCTTAAACGCCGCAATTGATTTTCGCGCTTTGGTGACTATTGGTTTTTGAGCCGTAATCCAACTTAGTTGTTCCTGTACTTTATCCATAACATTTTTATTGGTAACTGCTTCTCCTGCTCCCACATTGACTACTATCTTCTTTATTTCAGGAACAGCCATAACATTTTTGATCCCAAACTCTTCTTTGAGTTTAGTTTTCACTTCCGAATTGTAATATGTTTTGAAATCTGACATAGGTTTTGGTTATATTATTTTTTTGCATTTCTTACAAATTCTTTTTTTCTCTTTATTTTTGATTTCCCATCCAATTCTTGTTGGTTTTGAACATTTGGGACAAATCAAAACAACATTGGAAACAGTAATAGGTCTTGGTAAATCAACCACTCCACCTTCTGGTGTTTGCTCACTTTTTTTTATATGTCTTTTATACATATTTATCCCCATTACAAGTATTTTATTTTGTTTGGTGTAAACCCGATCTATCACACCATCTTTACTCTTATCTTTACCTGCAATCACTTTAATTTTGTCGCCTTTTTTAAGTTTCATGTTAATAAATTTCGTCTGCTAAACTGGCAATTTTATTAAAACCCATGTCTTTAATTTCTTTAGCTATTGGGCCAAAAATACGCGTTCCTCTTGGTTCTTGAGTTTCCTTAGTTTGTAAAATAACGCATGCATTTTCATCAAATCGGATATAACTTCCGTCCTGACGACCTTTTTCTTTTCTTGTTCTTACGATTACTGCTGGAACTATCTCACTATTCTTAACCTGTGCGT
>CAYHIW010000026.1:0-13159 GCA_964356745.1 uncultured Gammaproteobacteria bacterium
CGGACACGTTACATCATCGCGGTCCTGATGATGAAGGGTACTACGAGGATGGTAAAGTAGGTATCGCGCATCGCCGACTTTCTATTATAGACCTGAGTCCAAGTGGGCATCAGCCTATGACGGGTGAAGACAAAAGCGTCCACATTGTCTTTAACGGAGAGATTTATAATTTTCAAGAATTAAGAAAGGAGCTCGAAAGCAAACACCAATTTACTGGTGAATCAGACACTGAAGTAATCGTGCACCTTTATGAAGAAATCGGCCCGGAGGTTTTTTCAAAGATAAAAGGAATGTTCGCCATAGCGCTCTATGACAAAGCACAAAAGAAACTTTTTTTGGCGCGCGACGGTATGGGCAAGAAACCTCTCTACTACGGCATCTTCGGCGAGACCCTTTTATTTGGCTCAGAGCTGAAAGCACTCATGACACACCCAGAGTTCAAGAAAGAGCTCGATATTGCTTCGCTCAATAAATATTTTCAATACGAGTATGTGCCCACTCCACACACGATGTTCAAAAATGTTTTTAAGCTTGAGCCAGGACATTACGCAACCTATGATGGTACAACCCTCACGAAAACAAAATTTTGGGATGTGTCGTTTGATAAAAAAGAAAAAAGTCCTGCGGTTTCATTTAGTGACGCACTCACGCGCTTTGACGAGCTCCTCTATAACGGAGTAAAAAAACGTTTGATGGGCGACGTACCCCTTGGAGTTTTTTTGAGTGGCGGTATTGATTCCAGCACGATTGCGTACTACGCACAAAAGATCGCGCGCGATACGGGCGCGAAACCTATACAAACATTCTCTATCGGATTTATGGAGGATTCTTTTGATGAATCAAAATACGCACGTCAGGTTGCGGAGTTTCTGGGCACCGAACATCATGAGAAAATATTGAGTGCACAAGAAGGGGCAGCGCTTGTCCCCGCAATCGCCGACTTGCTCGATGAGCCAATGGCAGATGCCTCTATCATCCCCACCTATTTACTCTCTCGTTTTACACGCGAGCACGTCACCGTGGCTCTTGGCGGTGATGGGGGAGATGAGCTTCTTTGCGGTTATGACACCTTTCTCGCGCATCGTTTTGCGGGTATGTATGAAAAGGTCCCCGAAGTGTTGCGCAAGCAGATCATAGAGAAGATGGTCCCGCTCCTGCCTGCATCACACAAAAATATGAGCCTTGATTTCAAGGTAAAGAAATTCATTGCAGGGTTTTATGGAGACAAAAAATACCGCAACCAACGTTGGCTCGGGGCGTTTGACAAAGATGAGCGAAAAAAGCTTTTTAGCAAAAAGATTGCGAAAGAGATTGAGAGCCTCAACGAATTTGAGGACATTGATAATTATCTTAAAGGATTATCCACGAATGATTATTATGATCAGCTTACGTACCTGTATCTGCGCACGTATATGATGGATGACATCTTGGTAAAGGTCGACCGTGCGAGTATGTACAACTCACTTGAAGTGCGTGCACCGTTCCTTGATACCAATATTGTTGATTTTTTGGTCAACGTACCGTTGTCATTCAAGCTGCACGGTCTTACAACCAAATATCTTCTGAAAAAACTCATGGATGACAAACTCCCTCACGATATCGTCTATCGCAAAAAGAAAGGATTTGGCATCCCGCTCGCCGAGTGGCTTTCGGGGGAGCTTAAGCCACTGGTCCTCGACATGCTTGGGGAAGAGCGGCTCAAGAAGCAAGGTCTATTTGACCCCGCGTATGTCAAAGGGCTCCTTGATGACCACTTTTTCAAGCGAGCTGACAACAGAAAACCAATATGGACACTCCTTGTTTTTCAAATGTGGTATGATCGGTGGTATCTATAAAATATATGAAAACATTCCTTAAAAAATATAATCTTTTTCTCTCAAATATTTACTACGTCTCTTTGAGACTAGTAAGAAAATTTATTTTTTCAGATGAGTTTTTATTAAAATATGGTAAATATGTTCCATATTATCGTATTAATACAAATCAGCTTCGTCCCGAGGTTATTGTCAATGAATACGAGAAGTATTTAAAAGAAAATAAAATAAACTGGGAGGGGCAAAAGATTTTGGAGGTTGGTTGTGGTAAAACAAATAGTACAGGATATGAGATATCTGCTCGTTCGGGCTCAGAAGTATTTCTTGTGGAACCTTTTGTTATTTTTGATCAAATTGCTGACGACATTCTCCTTGAACAGGTTTCAAAAAAATATAATCTGAGTAAAGAAGCGATTGCGAACATGGTCACGAGGGTGAAAAATTTCAAAGAAATACCTCATAAATCTATTGATATCGTAGTTTCAAGTTCAGTTCTTGAGCATGTGAATAACTTTGAAAAATTAGTTGAAGATTTAGCGAACACTTCAAAAGCAGAAGTAAAAATGCTACATATTGCTGACTATCGAGACCATTTCTTTAAGTATCCATATCATTTTTTACAGTTTTCCAACAATGTATGGAATAAATTTTTGAACCCTGGGGACCTCACGAGAACGAGGCTTTCAGAACATTTGAAAATTTTTGAAAAAAATAAATTTAAAACTGAAATTCTCCATGAGGAACGGCAAGAAGAAGAGTTTGAGAAAATAAGGCAGAATATAAATCGTTGTTTTGATAGAAACAACCCAACCTTATCTGTGGGACGAGTTGTTATGCTAGTTAGTAAAAAATGAAAAAAATCCTCATATTAAACTATGAATTTCCTCCGCTCGGGGGTGGTGCAGGGAATGCTACTCAGAATATTGCTCGTGAGCTTGCGCGGATTGGCAACAACGTTCTTGTGATAACCGCATGGTTCCCCGGATGTGCCACCGATGAAGTAGTTGATGGTTACCGGTTATTTAGAGTCAAATCAAAACGCGCACGTGTTGATCGCTCTAACATCTTTGAGATGCTCCACTATACACGGCGAGCTATCGTTGATGGTCGTGATGTGGTAAAAGAGTTTAAGCCCGATGCAACCATCTCTTTTTTTGCAATCCCATCTGGACTTGTCGCATGCTATTTCAAAAAGAAATTTGGAGTTCCGTATGTCGTTTCGCTTCGTGGTGGTGACGTGCCCGGGTTTCTTCCTGAGAATTTAAGGTGGCACCATCTGTTCTCTGCTCCTCTCACCAGTCTTGTGTGGAAAAATGCAGCAGGTATCGTCGCGAATAGTGAGGGACTCCGTGTGCTTGCTGACAAGACCGCATCACGGTATGGGAAAAAAGTTATGATGATACCGAATGGGGTTAACCGTGAGGTGTTTACTCCGCGCACGGAGGGCAGCCCAACAACCAAGACGAGAATCCTTTTCGTGGGTCGGCTTACCGAACAGAAAGGCGTTACCTATATAATTGATGCCGTGAATAAAATATTAAAAACACGGAGTGCGCCGAAAGGAGATATGGCGTGCGACATAATCGGCGACGGTCCGCTTCGGGAAGTCTTGGAAAAGAAAGTGATGGAGCTTGGTTTGAGTGATACAATAAAATTCCACGGGTGGGTTCCTCGCGAAAAACTACCATCCTTTTATCAAAATGCTGATTTATTTATTTTACCCTCATCTGACGAAGGTATGCCCAATGTTGTCCTGGAAGCTATGGCGTCCGGACTACCTATTATCACCACGTTTGTGCCAGGAAGTGAGGAACTTGTGGTCGCAGGAGAGAATGGTATGCTGGTTAAAGATCGAACTAATCTTGTCCCTGCAATACTTGATTTTCTCGACAATCGCGAGAAATGGAAGGCAATGGGTAGAGCTTCTCTAGAACGGAGCAAAAAATTTGACTGGGCGAAAATAGCGGTAGAGTATGCCAATCTTATATAATAAAAAAATGAAAGAAGAGAAAATAGACAATCACGCTATCTACAATGAAAAATGGGAAGGTTGGGTTGATATGAAAATATACGGACCGGCTAGTCGTTGGCTACGCTCCCTTATTGGCAATCAGATTTCTTTTATGGATAAAGGGAGCGTAAAGAGTATGCTTGATGTCGGATCAGGAGAGGGGACCATTACGTATTTTTTAGCACAAAAATTTCCTCAGGCTTCCGTGCTCGGCGTTGATTTTTCTGAGTCTGGTGTTGAATGTGCACGTGCATCATATCAATCACCCAACCTTTCTTTTGCTCATGACCTCGATTCACGAGCGCTTGAAAAAAAATATGACCTCGTGACAGCGTTTGAAGTATTAGAGCATGTGGATGATTGGCAAGACCTATTGGGAAGGATGGCGAACGCTTCACAGAAATATGTACTCGTATCATTTCCCACAGGGCGCATGCGCCCATTTGAGCGAAATGTAGGTCATGTACGGAATTTTAAAAAGGGAGAAGTAGAAGAATTTCTGTTGAGAGAGGGATACAAGCCCGTTTCGGTATATTATGCTGGTTTCCCTTTTTATAACCCGCTTTATCGAGAGTTGTGCAATCTGACAGATTCTGCAAACAATCAATTTACACAAGGAAAATATGGAATCGCACAAAAAACGATTGGCTGGTTTTTCTTTATTTTATTCAGATTTTTTTCAACACAGAGGAGGTTCGGCGACCAATTCTGCGGGCTTTTCGAAAGAATTAAGTAACGAGAAAAATGGAATTAAGAATAAACAAGGAAATACGAGAAACAATTAGGTCATCATATGGTCATTTTTTTTCCGGCATATCGAATATTGACCCTGATAAAATTGTTGATGATGTTTTGTCTTTTGAAAAACCACATGAGCAAATAGCTATGCTTCGTCGATTTTACGGAGATCTCAAAGGAAAGAAACTTCTGGAGGTCGGATCTGGGTTTGGTAATTTTATCACTGTCGCACGAGTAAAATATGATATCGATGCGTACGGAGTTGAACCTTCAAGTGAAGGATTCGACGACTCTTTTTCTCTTGCAAAAAAGATTCTCTTAGACAACGGAATAAATCCAGATGTTGTTATAAATGGGAAAGGCGAAGCATTACCTTTCCCTGACAATTCATTTGACATCTGTTATTCCTCAAATGTTTTAGAGCATGTTGATGACCCCAAGAAGGTTATTGCAGAAATGGTTCGTGTTACTAAACCTGGAGGCATTGTTCAAATCGTGGTCCCTAACTACGGCCCATTCTTTGAGGGGCACTACGCCATGTTTTATGTACCATATCAGCCGAAATGGCTTTGGAAGCTCTGGCTCAAATTTATTTCACGAAGAGATATCTCATTTGTTGATACATTGCGCACAAATTTGAATTATTTTTCAATAAAACGAATGACTACTCCTCTTGTGCGTGACGGCAATGTTGAGATACTTTCATGGGGTGACGAGGTATTCCGCGAGAGAATGAACACCGCTAACTTCTCTGATTGGGCGGGGCTTGGAAAAGTAAAAGTTATTGTTCGATTTTTGCATACCATGAGGATTTCTTCGTTTATTGCGAGATTGCTATCTTCTGGTAAGGCATTTACTCCGATTATCCTAACGATGCGCAAAAAATAAGCAATTTATCAACATGAAAATATTTTTTAAATTACTTATTTCTACCGCGTTACTCTATGTGGTCTTTCGTTATGCGGATTTTAAGGATATATCTAATCTTTCATTTTCTTATTCGCCGCAAGTATTAGCCGAAGTTGTCGCTCTGCAATTATTGGCACTTATAGTAGCTACACTCAAGTGGCGGACTTTTTTAAAAGAACAGTCATTCAAGAGACTTCTTCGATTCACTTTTGTTGGTCAGTTTTACTCGCTTGTTTTGCCAGGCCAGCTCTTGGGCGAGATGGCGAAAGCGTATCGCTTTTCATCAGGAGAAAAGGGGATGGAGCGTCTCGTTACTTCGGTTGCCGTGGACAAGGTCACGGGTATAGCAGGACTACTGCTGGTTGCCGTTGTCGGCATGTTGTGTACAGGAACTGAATTGTTGGGTAACTGGAAAGCGGTAATCATCCTTGCGCTTATTGTTGTGCTTGCAGGTATTTTTTCGTTTCGTTTCGAATTTTTAAGATTATTTATAATAAAGCATCTGCTATTTTCACGTACTCTTTTGCCATTTATTGATGCATATCATGGATATGCAAAAGATACGACACTCATTATACGTGCTGTAATGTTGGGGGCTTTGTTTCAGCTTATCGCCATTGGCAATACTATCATTCTTGCTCATTCACTTGGAATTAATATCTCTGCGTTTGACTGGTTTTGGATATTTAGTCTTGTATCTATAGCAATATTTATTCCCATAACAATCGGAGGGCTCGGGGTTCGTGAAGGTTTTTTTGTCGGACTCTTGGGATTCTTTGCTGTCGCTCCCATGCAGGCTATAATATTGTCACTTTCAGTCTTTGCTCTTCAAGTACTTGCTGGCACCGTTGGTGGTATGCTTGAAGCATGGCATTGGTTTGGCTCCCGCAGTAAAATTAAATAGATGAGTGAAGAATAATTTATGGAGATATTGAAGCAACAGCTAACAAGGACAAAAATAACGGTACTTGTCGTGCTCCTTTTGGTTGTGTGGATTGCGGTGCATATCCCCGCTATCTTTTATGGCACAGAAAATCTTCCGCTTCATATGTCATACATTGGAGATGAACAATCTCCAATAAATGGCGCCCTACACATTCTGCAAGATAAAAATTTACTAGCACTTCGAGACCTCAACACAGTTTATTATGGCCCCGTGTTTTCACTCATTACCTTGCCTGCCATTTTTTTTGATTTCACAATTCAATTTGCTACTGGTGCAATTTCAAGTGTGACAGATTATAAAAATTATATTTTATGGAATTGGGGAGGTATCGTTATTTTTGCGCGCATGACGGCAGTCATCGTTGGCTTCATTGGGCTTATAGGCTTATATAAATTATTAAACACAAACACCTTTAACCCTCTGAGGTATCAACTACTGCCTATTGTTGGCGTGATAGTGCTCGCAACGAACTTTTTTTATTTTGAATACGCAAGCTTTTTTAAGCACTGGATTTTTATCTGTACTATTTTGTTGTGGCAACTGTATTATGCGGTAAAAATCTTTGAGGGTGATGGAAATCTGAAACGATATTGGGTATATGAGGGCGCTCTTATTGGTGCTAGTTTTGGGATCAGTTATTTGAGTTTGGTATTTCAAGTCATGTGGGTCCCACTTCTTGTGCATTGGTGGAATGGACGCAATTTTGCTCAACTGAAACAATTTTCCTTTTTTATGGCAGGAGCGCTTCTTGTGATGACACTTATCGTCATGTGGCACCCGCATGCATTTGAGAGGATATTGGGACTTACGAGTGGCGATATCGCGAATGCTGATACATCTGCGTTAAGTACTGAAATTCAAGCGAAAGGATTTTCTTTTGTTTATTACAGTTCAATATTGCTCAACAACAATTTACCTATTATTGTTGCTCTTGCTGTCCTTGCCTTTTTTTCGCGAGGCAGACGATTCTTTGAAAGTGCTGTGCTGTGGGTCGTGTTGTTACCACTGTTTCTCTATATTGCGATATTTTGGACTCTCAGTCATCATGAAAGCCGATATATTCTCCCTGTGTTGATTCTTGTCATTGTGTCACTCTTTTTTCTAGTAGGGCAACTTGGTGATATTCTACGCACAAACCGCATCTTGAGAGCGACACTCGTAAGTCTTTTGGTTTTCTATCTTGCATTTAATATTGTTCATCTCGGCAAATGGCTCTCCATCATGGATGAAGGCCCACAGGAGCAAGTGGCCATCAAAAATATCATTGCGCTTGAAGAAGAAACACCATCAGGAAAAACTCTTTTTAGGGGATATTATTTGCTTGGGCATGTGCATACAAAAGAAGCCTACCGTGACTACGCAGAGCGTTTCCATAAAAGTGGATTCAATCTTTATCAAGCAATCGATGCTGGTACGCCCCCTAAAGGAGTGCAACAACTGCGAACCTATTATTCTCGACCTGACGAACCTTTACCTAAAAAAGCACTTTCGCAATATGCTCACATTGTATATCGCTATGAACCAAAATTAGAGCAGAAGTTAGATCCAGATTTTATGGAGGTGGATTTAACACGTCTTTGGTTTTACAAGGACTTCGCTGACAGGTATACTCTGCTCAAGTAAATGAAAAATGATATGTTAGGAAAATCACCATGGAGAAGACTGTTGTACCCAAAGCTCGAAAAACTCGAGCTTTCGGGGTCGGTACTCGATTTGGGTGGAGCTCGCGATTCTGACTACCATAAGCTGTTTGGAGGCACCTGTGCGATACGTGTGGCCAATAATGACAAGGATGCCAATCCTGACTTTCTTTTTGACTTTGAACACAAGTTCCCGATAGATGACCGTTCATTCGATACGGTTCTGTGCTTGAATACCCTCGAGCATATTTTCAATTATGGGCAATTTCTCAGCGAGGCAAAAAGAGTTTTAAAGCCGAGCGGAAAAATAGTCCTTGCGGTACCATTTCTTGTACAAGTACACCCATCCCCTAAAGATTATTTTCGTTATTCAGGGCAGGCACTCAAATTGATGTTTGAGTCAGGTGGTTTTGAAGAGGTGGTGGCCACGCCTGTGGGGAGGGGTCCTTTTACCGCGACGGTGCAGATTCTCTATAATGTAGTTCATTTTGCTCCGCTCCGCGCCATTTTATTTTTTATCGCTCTCGGTCTCGACAAATGTTTGTGGTGGGCTACTGGCACTCTTAAAAAAGACAATACAAATCACTACGACCGTAGTTTTTATCCCCTTGGATATTTGATTACCGCACGTGCACATAAATAGCATATGAAAGATTTTTTTAAAAAAATTATTCCGCGGAAACTTTGGGTCTTTGCTCGTACACACCGCGCGTGGTGTATTGATTTTGTAATAAATACAGGCGCGTCAGTTTGCAGAAGATCATATCAAGGGTTCGTTGTATATTATAACCGTGGCAATGCCCTTATCGACCGACTACGCAAAGAACAATACTTTGAAAAGGAACTGTGCGAGTGCATTATTAATGACCTTAGTAATTCTGAGAATAAAGTTTTTCTTGATATTGGGGCAAACATCGGCTTGATGACGCTCTCGATGCTTTCGAAACTTCCACAAACTACGATACACGCGTTTGAACCAGGGCCACTCCAGGCAAATTTTTTTGAAAAAACAATTACGGAAAACAAACTTTCTAACCGCGTTACTCTTTATCGTAAAGCGCTGGGAGAGTCTGGGGGAGAGGCAAAATTTTTTGTCCACAACGGAGCTGATATTGCCAAGGATGGATTTAAGAATACAGGCCGTGGCGAAGCTGGGCATGAGATAACTGTCGCTGTCGATACGCTCGATAGCTGGTGGCAGACAGCGGGGAAGCCTGGGGTAGTTGCCGTCAAAATCGATACAGAAGGTGCCGAACTCTTTGTCTTGAAAGGTGGCACAGAGTTTCTTTCGACCATAAAGCCAATTTTATATCTTGAAATAGAACCTTCAAATCTCGTTGCGTATCCTTATACTGCAGCTGACATTATTCGTTTCCTTGATTCGATTGGGTACAATGTTTCGACTCTGGATAATGTCGCGGTTTCTACAGAAAATATTGATGAGTTCACTAAGCAGTTTGATACGTACCGGGCATTTCCACAGATAAAATAATGAACGGACAAACAAGACCACTTCGTATTTGTTACTTCGGAATCTATGATCCGGAGTTTTGTCGCAATAATGTGTATCGAAAAGGGCTCATCGAGAATGGTGCTACCGTTATCGAATGCAACGACAGGAGTCGTGGTCTTAAAAAATATTTCCATTTGTTTCAAAAACACTGGCGCATAAGGAATGATTATGATGTGATGATTGTTGGGTACCCGGGGTACATTATGGTGCCGTTTGCTCGTCTCATTACACGAAAGCCGATTATCTTCGACGCCCTATGTTCATTTTATGAGGCGCAAATTATTTCACGTGATGCGTATGCTGGGATACCGTTTCGGATAACGTATGTTCGGTTCGTGGACTGGATGGCGAATACCTTTTCTGACAAGATTTTAGTAGAGACGGATGCTCAACGACGTTATTATGAAAAAGAGCTCAGTGTGCGAGAAGGGAAGTGCGTACCTGTTTTTATTGGAGTTGACGAAGAATCTTTTTTCTATGACCCTCAGGTAAAGAAAAACAAAGAATTTACAGTTTTTTTTCGCGGTCGTCTCACTATTGAAGCGGGCTTCAGACACATCATTGAAGCGGCTCGCTTGTTAGAAAATGAGCCGATAATTTTTAAAGCAGTAGGTTTTGGTTTTGGTCCCGTTGTTGAGGATATTAAGATGCGCCTTGAACAGTATAATCTCAAAAATTTTACCCTCGTAGAGCATCAAATGCCGATAGATGAGTTACGATGTGCAATGGGCGCTTCACAGGTGAGCCTGGGGCAATTTGAGGACAATGAGCGCATCTCGCGCACGATTCCACACAAGGCATTTGAATCGCTTGCTATGCGATTGCCTTATATTACTGCTCGCATGAGTGAAAATGCAGGTATTACCGAGCTTTGTATTGATAAAGAGAATTGTGTATTTGTTAAACCAGCAGACCCTGTCGATTTGGCTGAGAAAATAAAATTACTCGCGAATGATGCAAAGCTCCAAGCGAATCTTGCTGAGCGCGGTTTTGAAACACATCAATCACGTTTTACTTCACGCGTCCTCGGTGGGGAAGTACTCGCTGTGGCAGAGGAGCTTATGGGCGTTCGTCGCGCATAAAAATTGAATCTTCAAACATAACCTCGCCAGTTTCTGGGTGGCGCTTTGCCCTCAGACTACCGTGATAGCTGAAGCCAAGGTTTTTAAGGAGTTGGTAAATATCATCAAAGAGTGGCTGACCACTGTATATTTCAACGAACGATGTTTCGACAAGGACAGCCTGTGCTGCAGAGAGGCATGCGGTACCCCCAGATATAACTTCAGCCTCAAATCCTTGCGTATCCATTTTTACGAGGACTCCTTCGTGAGGTTCACCAACCTCACGCCAAATGTTATCAAGCAGTTCAACGGAGACTGTTTCTGCTCCGATTTCCTTTGTGTGGGGGAATACTGTCTCAAGTGTTTTTGACTGGGGAAGAAATGATGAGCTGAGGCTATAGGCGCTTATTTTAATTTCTTTGTTTTCTTTTTTTGAACCAAGTCCAACATTAAAAGCGCGAAATTTTTTATCGCCCGCGAAATTCTCAACGAGTACATCATACGTTTCTTTAACGGGTTCAAATGAGTAGATTTGTGCATCAGGAAGTTCATGGCGAGCCTCCTCGGCAAACTGACCAACATTTGCACCTACATCAAAAACGGTAGCAATTTTTTTGCTATGAAGCCACGATAAGTCAGTCTCACGATTTTGATAACGAATGATATCAAAGCCCGTAGCGTTTACGATATTTTTTATGAGTTGTTTGAGCATAGGTTATATTGTGTGGTGTCTGCTAGTATAAAAGAAAAAGAGAAACATGTACACATATGCTCCGATTATTTTTGCTATGACAACCCCCCATAATCCACCGAGAGTGATTCCAATAACCAGAAGAATGAGCTGAATCACGGAACCTGCGATATTAATCACAAAAAGCTCTTTGCTTCGCTTATGTGCTATCAGTATAGAATTTGGGATCATAGCTACGGTTGCCAGTATCGACAAAGCGAAAAGTTGAGAAAGCTGAACTGCATCCGCGGCATATGTGGGGAAAAAGAGGCTGTAGAGAAATGGGGCTGCTACTAAGTAGAATGCGGTCACTCCAACCAAAAGGAGCAAGAGCTTTATAATTTTTCCGCGAAGATTGAGGACATTTCCCGTGCCATGTTCTGCAAACTTTGGAATCATGAGAAAATTAAGGTTTCGCAAGATTGCCTTTATCTGTTCGGGGAAAGCCATCGCAATACTATAAATAGCAAGCTCAGCCGCGCCAATGGAGGTGAAAATAAGTATTTTATCTGCCTGCGCCGCTATTGTTGAAAGGAAACCAATTAAACTTAATTTTTTGCTGTAATCAAGAATACCAGGATCGTCTGCTGAGTTTGGTTTATAAAAATGAATAGCATTTCGATACGTGAGTAGTGCGACCGCAGTGTTAGCAAAAAAGTATACAAATATTATGATAATAATATTTTGAGTTACAAAGAGTGTAGCAATCAAGATAACCACGGGTACGATACCCTTGATAGCATTGTAGATGCTTAAGCGCTTGAAATCTTTTTTACCATTCGCATAGTATGTGGCAAGATTTGCGCTGTTTAAAAAAGGAGAAAACGAACCAATAAAAAGAAGTGAAATAGAGAGGGTGATATTCCCGTGCAAAAAATAATAAATCGAACCGACAAGTGAGATTAGAACAAGAAAAATGCTCCATCTCACATTCAGCCAAAACCCTGACCTTATAACGTTTTCGAATTTTCGGGCGACTGATTGGGTGACAGCGGTTCCGAGACCCGTGAGTGAGAATGCTACCAAAGTTGCAGCGAGAGAAGTGATATAGCGGAACGTACCATAGACAGCTTGTGGCACAAGGTTAGCAAAGGCAACAGAAAGCACAAAAGATGAAGCAGAAGTAAAAATTTGTCCGAGTGTAAGCCACGAACCGCCTTTGGTTAGATACACCATGTCCGTCTTGAAATATTTTTCACTTTGACGAAGAAGATTATATGTTTTTTGTTTGAGGCGATGCATGGATTGAAGATAATGAAATATGTTTTTGTTCTTGATCTTCAAGAACAAAAACTTTTGTGATTTAGAACGTAGCTGTTTATCTATGATTCTTCCTGAACCATTCATATGTGGATTTGAGACCCTCGTCGAGAGGTGTGCTATGTTTCCATCCAAGCTCATGTAGCTTGCTGACATCGAGGAGCTTTCTTGGTGTACCATCGGGTTTCGTGGTATCCCAATCTACCGTTCCTTCATATTCAACAATTTCTTTTATTTTTTCAGCAAGTTCTATGATGTGAACGTCCTCACCTGTACCGACATTGATGATCGCCGAGTTATCGTAGTTCTCCATAAGGAATAGACTGGCGTCGGCAAGATCATCTACATGCAGGAACTCGCGCTGTGCGCTCCCGGTACCCCACAAAGCAACACTCGGTCTCTTCGCAATCTTTGCCTCATGAAATTTTCGTATCATAGCGGGTAATACATGCGAACTTTCGAGGTCAAAATTATCGTGTGGTCCATAGAGGTTAGTAGGCATCAAGGAAATATAATTTGTGCCATATTGTTCATTGT
>CAYHIW010000027.1:0-740 GCA_964356745.1 uncultured Gammaproteobacteria bacterium
ATTCGGTAATGAGTTTGGGGAGATTGTAATAGCGAGAATATTTTTCTTGCGGAAGCCATGCGCGAACACTCTCAACATCGCTTGTGAACTCTTGCGGATCTTTGGTGTAGTGATGCCATGAAAGAAAATCGATTCGTAAATCTTTTTCGATAACATAATCTAAAAATGTTTGGAGCCAATTTTTATATACCGCCGTTGTTGCAGGACCACCGATGTGAAAACGATTTACGTCGCGCGCACGTCGTGCTCCGAGCGAAGAGTAGTAGTACAACGTACGATAATCTTTTGCTCCTCCGTACAAACTCCATTTCCCAAACGTATCAAGATCTGGTTCGTTCCAAACTTCGTAATAAATATCATTTGAATTGGTAAGTCCTACTCCAGGACAACGTATCGGGTCTTGACCACTGTAGCGTTCGATTGTCTTTTGTACTGTCTCTGCCCAGTCGTCCCAGCTAACAGGGATAGAAACAAGCGTTCCGTCTTTTGACAAGGCAGGAGACATATATCCTAAGACAAAAAAGGGTTTTGCACCCGTTGTGTAAATATCGCAGACTGTTTTGTCGAGTTTCGCCCAGTTAAATGAGAGAGTCGAACCATTGTGTTCGATTACATCATAAAAATCATAAATGTGATCGATGCGGATGTAGCGCGGTTTAAGCTCGGCAAGCTGTGAGAGGATGGGTTGGAGCATCTGCACACCTTGTTCTTCGCCGCCCTGTGCGATTGCTTTCCAGTTA
>CAYHIW010000027.1:750-13070 GCA_964356745.1 uncultured Gammaproteobacteria bacterium
GTTAAAGTACAGAGGCCCGGTAACTTTTCTCGTATCGATTCGGATATTTGATTTGGCAGACGAAGAGCGCGTTACATAATCGATAACAAGCCCGATTAAAGGAAGAAGAACAATAATTACAACGACAGTAATATAAATCTTCCGTCTTAGCTGTTTATGAAGGTCAATCATCTCTTCTTATTATATTACTATATAATGGAAATGATGAAAAAAATCTTTGGGTTAGCTGTTTTATTAATAGTAATTATTGGTGGGCTTTACTTTTATCAAAATAAACCTTCCTCAAAGTCAGACAAACTAAAAATGACTGATGAGAAAATAATGAAAAAAGAGACCCAGAAAATTATTGCGGGGAAAACGTCTCCTTATTATGAATTCGATAAGGCGACATATGACGTAGCAGTTAAAGAGGGCAAATATGTCTTTCTTGATTTTTATGCAAACTGGTGTCCGATATGTCGAGCTGAAGGACCAAACATTACTCAAGGGTTTAACGAACTGCAACTTGATAATGTCGTTGGATTTAGAGTCAATTACAAAGATAGTGAAACAAACGAAGACGAAAAGAAACTCGCTGATGAGTTGAAGATTCCGTATCAACACACAAAAGTTATTCTTAAAGATGGACAAGAGCTTCTCCGCTCGGGTGACGCATGGGAAAAAGATACATTCCTCATGGAGATAACCAAAGTAGTTCAGAAGTAAACTATGTTTATTTTATTATCTTTTGCATTTATCTCAGGACTTGTTACGATTCTTGCACCCTGTATCTGGCCACTTCTCCCCATCATTCTTTCATCAACGACAAGTGGTGGGAAAAGTAAACCTCTTGGCATAACACTTGGCATTATTACAAGCTTTGCATTTTTCACTTTGTCCCTTTCGTATATCGTCAAAATAATTCCTTTCAATGTTGATGCACTCCGCATATTTGCTGCTTTGATAATTGCGTTTATGGGAGCAGTACTCGTTATTCCAAAACTAAATCAACTGGTAGAAGGTGCAGTCAGTAGATTAACCGGTAGGTTAGGAAAAGTAACGCACCAAAAAGGTACAGGATTTATCAGTGGATTTATTACCGGAGCTGCGCTTGGGTTAGTATGGTCTCCGTGTGCAGGGCCAATTCTTGCGACCATTGCCGCGCTTGCCGCAACTCAGTCTGTCAACACGGGAGTGGTTCTGGTCACCATCGTCTATGTGATTGGAGTAGGAATTCCCCTTTTTTTCTTCGCACTGGCCGGAACTCATATTTTTACCAAAAGTCGTTTTCTTTCTCAGTACACCGGTCGAATACAACAGATATTTGGAGTAATCATGATTGTAACCTCCGTTGCGATTATTACCAATTACGACAAGGTTATTCAGGTCAAACTTCTTGATGCATTTCCATCGTACTCACAATTTCTTTTTGAACTTGAAGGAAATAAAGATGTTAAGGAACAACTGGACAAACTCAAGAATGATGAATTAAAAATCACGAACCCGTCTGACGACGAGGTAAGTAACGAAAAAAAAGCTGCAGAGTTTGTTGGGATTGCCAACTGGATAAATACAAATCCATTAACAATGGCAGAATTAAAAGGCAAAGTGGTGCTTATTGATTTTTGGACCTACACCTGCATTAACTGTATTCGAACACTCCCTCACGTTACTGGTTGGTATGAGAAATACAAAAATAGCGGATTGGTTGTTGTTGGCGTTCACACGCCGGAGTTTGAGTTTGAGAAAAACACCAAGAATGTTGAAGGGGCAATTGCACAGTACAAGATTAACTACCCCGTAGCTCAGGACAATGATTACCAAACCTGGCGCGCATATGACAATCATTATTGGCCAGCAAAGTATCTGATTGATAAAGATGGAGTGATTCGTTACACCCATTTTGGCGAAGGAAAGTACGAAGAAACAGATGAAAAGATCCAAGAACTTCTGAAAGAAACCGGTGTAACGGTTGGAGAAACAATGCTTTCGTTATCACAAGAAACGCCGACAGAACGATTAACCCCAGAGACATATCTAGGAAATCTAAGAGGAGATGAATCGGTAACATTTGAAGGTCAATGGAATAGAACTGATGAGTACGCAGAAAGCAAGAAAGGGTCCATTTTGACAATACCTTTTCATGCGCGAAAAGTATTTTTAGTGATTACTCCAAGAGGAGCAGACTCAGTTGAGGTTTTTCTCGATGATAAGAAATCAAAGATGATTAAACTCGATGATGCGCGATTGTATGAACTTGTTAGTCTTGATGAAATAGGAGACCATATTTTGAAGTTGAAGTTTAACTCAGACGGGACGAAAGTATACGCCTTTACTTTTGGGTAAGTTCTTTTTTTGCTTCCATCGTCTTTTCTTTTTCTGCTGTTTTTGGCTTTTGAATATCAATCAGAACTTCGTCTTTGTTTTGAGAAAGTTCTTCTTTAATCTGTGTTTCTTTATCTAATTGCTCTTCAATTGATTTTGCTGCTTCAAGTTTTGCCCGTAGATATACTAAGAGTTCTTCTGAGGTAAAGTTGTTGATCATAAATACCGGAAGGATGTATCCAACATCTCCGATGCCTGCTTCACGCATGGTATCTTCTTGGGATGTTAATTTATTCAACGTGTTAGTTATAAATACGATGTCATGGTTCACCCATTCTTTGCGGGTTTTAATATTTTCTGAAACAGGAATGTCGCTTTTTTCATAGTGTTTTTGCCACATCTTCTTAACATTTTCATAATCTTCAATCGCAACCGTCGGAGGAATTGAAATTGTTTTTTCTACATGTTTTTCTGGCTCTACCTTGAGTCCTGTCTCCAGACTAAAGATCTGTTTTACCTGATCATCGGTCAGCTGTTGGGCTTCAGCAATTTTGTGAAGAAGTTCTTTGTCTTCTTCGAGGAGTTTCTTTGTGTGAGTTGCAACCAAAAGAATTTTATCTTTGTCTATTGGTTGTTCTTGAACGATTGATTCGTTAGCGTTCCAGATAGAAGACAGGATCTTTTGAACAGTTGGTGCAGGAAGCAAGGTCGCGTGCGCTACTTTGTCCAAGAAATCTTTTTGTGCGAAAACATCCTTAACCGATGACTGGATTGCGCTAATTTTGTCCAGAGGAATGTTTAGTTGGACTGATACTGCGTGTTCCACAGAAATCTTTTGAGGAACTACTTTGGCAAGCTCTGCCTTTTTCTCTGCGAGCTGAGAAATACCGGCAAGTGCGCGTTTTGCCAACGCGTCGTCTTTTACGGCGCGGTTAAAAAGCTCAGTACGTATATTCATATATCGTTGTCGCTCTGCGGTTGTCTGTGCAGAGAGTGGATTTTGAAGTTTGTCCATACTGTATTTGACCGATTGGTTCATCTGTTTATCGGTTTCATACTGTGCAATATCTGCGAGTGAGTTTGCCGAAATATGTACCGATTGAAGTATCTCTCTGGTCTGTGCTTTTTTGATTTCTTCAATGGTTTGAAGACTGACTCGTACTGGAACTTCAACGTCGTGTGGTATTTTGAGTGAGGTGCTTGTTACCGTTGGAACAACGGGTGAAATAGAGGGAGGATTGGGTGGACGTCCGCCACTTCGCATCTGATCGTACATGGAAAGAAGAATATTTTTTGAGGCGTTAATGCCATTACAACAATAGTCGCGGAAAATACGAAGTAGTAACCATGGAAGTACAATTGCAGTCCAGAGCATAATAAGCGTTATGACATATTCTGCAAACGTGTCGATGTAGTTTGCGCTATTTAAAGCGCCAAGCGTCTGTGCCGGACCCCCGTACACAATGTTAGTTGCCGTTGGATAAACATACCCTTTGGTAGTTCCGGTGCGTGAAAAATCAAAAGCAAACGGAATACCCGCTTTCCACATGGTAGACAAAGCTCCGACAAAAATAGCAAAAAGAGGTCCGTAGAAAAGCCATTGGAAAAAGACACCGATCCAGATAAGACCAACATTTCTGATAAAGGTAAACGGAAGTAATATTGAAAGAAATGGCGAGACAATAATGAGAAACCACAGAATTATTTTGCGTAAAATAATCATTGCGCCCATGGCGTAGTATGTAAAGTTGGTGAGCTTGAACATGAGAAGTTCGGTGGTCGAAGATTCCTGTACTCGGATATTAAGATCGCGACAACCAACAAAATTAACGTAGTTTGCCTCATTACTCTGCGTAATAGGTACCCCGTCAATATTAGTTGTAAAGTAAATATTAAAAAGATCTTTTCCTTTCAGAGTTTCTATAAAAAACTTGACGAGGATCTCAGAGAGTTGAATAAGAAGAAGGGTAACTGCAGCAGAAAAGGTGACGATAAGAAGCGCTCCACCAAGCTTCATGAGAGATGGCCATACTTTAATTCGGGTTGCAAACTGAAACCGTTGTCCGATAATAATGCCAAGACCCATAATTGCTGCGGCAAAAATTACCAGAAAGTAAGCGATATTTCGAGTAGTATTCCACACCGTTGTAATAACGGGAGCGCTATCAATTGCTCCGGTATTTAAAGTCCAGTAAATAAACTGCCTGGCTCTTTCGTTTGCCTTACCTTGGGAAGTTATTGTAGGATCCTCGACCCAGTAATGTGAAGTTGCGGGAGCTTTTTGAAATTCTTCAAGCGACGCCGCGCATTTTTCACCGTTTTTTTGATAAATATCAGTTAGGCCACTTGGACAACTTGCGGTGTTATTACACGGAACTGGTGTGATCTGAATGTTGAGTGATTCTGCCGCAGACAATGAAGAAGGAACGTATAACAAAACAAATAAAAGTAGCGCGACAACTAATTTTTTCATGTACGGATAAAAAGCCGGGTACCTGCAAATAAAGCAAGAAGTGCGATCGCAATAAGTCCAACGCGTCCGGTTGTCTCAGTTGATCCGGTTGCCGGAATAGCGGTGGGTGTTGGCGCTGTGGTGACTCCAACAATTACAACAGGGGTTGGGGTTGAGGTTGGGACGCCTGGAGCAAGGGTTGGCGTTGGTGTTGGCGTTGAGGTTGTTTGAGGACTGAAAAGTGCACAGAGCTCGGTGCTACCTGGCGCGTCAGCTATGATTTTAAACGTAACAAAGGCAAAATCACCCTGCCCGGTAAATCCAGAAGGACTCGTTCCATTAAAAAGGAGCTTGCCACTTTCCTGAGGAGATACCGACACAACGCTCATCGCGTTACCTGGTGTTGTACTGATGTACTGAATCTTGGTTGTGTCAAACGTCATGCCGACAGTTGCTGTGGTTAAGGATTTTCCTTGAGTATCTATTGTGACGATAAACTGAATCTCTTGTCCACGAGTCAATGTTTCTTCAGATGGAGGGATAAGACTATATTTTACTGCGTACACAGACGAAGGTATGAGAAAACCGCTTACCAATATAAGAAATGTTACAAGCGAGATCACAACTTTGCGCATAGTAAGATGATAATAAAGATATTGCGTATTGACAACAGTTTTTTTCAAACCTATCATATTGATATGGCGCGAAAATTAATCAGCATCCTTTACATACTCCTTTTAGGATTTTTTGCGAGCTCAGTTTCGGGGCAAGGAATAGACCAAAACCAACGATTTGTCTGCATAAAACCAATAAGCTGTATTGATTCGCAAACAAGACGTGCAAATCTCGACGCGCGGTGTGAAGGGTATGCAAGACTGAATCAATTAGTGAAAAAATATGAAGACGCGCCCGAAGGAAAAACAAAAGCTGAAGTCAAAGAAGCGGGAGAGCTCGGTACGAAACTGGGTCATAGCGCTCGCATAACAACCGATGCAGAAACAAAACCTATTCCCAATACAGAAACATACATCATCGAATGTTTTGGTAAAAGTAAGTATCTTCCCAACTCGGTTTGTACTACGGGGGATCCTGCAGTAGATCGTGATCCATTTGGATACACGACGGCTCTTGCCCAACTCAAAGATAAATTACAGTATAAATTTGAGGGACTGCATGTTACTGACGGGAACAACGTACAACAACCACGAATGACTGATGGGAGTGGTAACTTTCGTGAAAAACTTGAATGGCAACGTACCACCAATCCCAATCTTGGAGCGGTCTCGAGTATATTGCGAGGAGTCAATTTTTACAGTGCAGCCGAAGCAGGTGTTGGAAACGAAGGAGGACAACAACAAGGAACCATAGATTTTGAAACCGCAGATAAGACATGTGTGAAGATTAAATGGGATCCCACAGGACGTGTATTTGATGCGAATACATTAGAACCTATAAAAGGTGCAATTGTAACTCTTGAACAGTTGTTGTCAGACGGAACATATTCGAAGCTAGACTTAGGAGGATTTACTGCTTTTATCAATCCCCAAATAACCGATTCTGATGGCGTTTTTAATTTTGCAGTTCCCAATGGATCATACCGATTGGTGATTTCAAAGAGCGGCTACGTACAAACAGATGCAATTGAAAAAATTAATCACAATTATTCGACGATTTACAGCAATATTTATCCGCTTGAAACCGGCGAGCGCATTATCCAAAGAGGACAAGTTGAACTACGAGATATTCCCATGAGTCCAGTTGGAAGATCTCAAAATAATGAACCTGAAATAATGGAAATGTTTGAAACTCTAAACAAAGCAAACGGTGTGCTTCAAATCAATGGAAGAGTTTCGCATCCATACGCAAATGTGCGCGCCCTAAATGGTGCAACGGTTCTTAAATCAGTTCGAGCAGATAAGTTTGGGATTTTTGAGATGAATATTGATCAACGAATGTATAAACCGACAAGTGCAATTTCATACGAGGTCGAGAAGGGACCCCTTACCGGGCTTGTTAGTTTTATACATAAATTATTTCCCTCGCTTATAAAAGATGTTGCGGCTGCAACTAAGAGCAACTTCACAACCGAACCGATCCCTAACTATCTTGAGGGATACGCCTACGATTTGTCGGGGAATATATTACCTAATGCAACTGCCGGCGTTTACGTCTATGGTTCGACAAAACCTTATTACAAAGTACAGACCGACGATAAGGGATTTTTCAAAATGACGTCAGAGAATTTACCCGATGTTCCATACACGTTAGGATATACGACTTCGGGAGGAGCAACCACATCTCTTAAGCCTAGTATTTTTTTACAACAAAACGAAGAATATCTTAATAAAAGTGAAGTTGATCTATTCGTATATAAAGATACGCAAGGAAGAACGTATGAGCAAAGTACGAATCAAAACTCGAAGAGTAATCCATCAGTTGATGGACAAAATCCAGTTGTGCAGGAATCGGTTGGTAATAATATTATCGTAACTGTTCTTATTTTAGTGCTTCTTATTGTAATTCTTGCAGGCGTACTCGGTGCATACCTCTATAAGAAAAAACATCAAGCCCCAATAGTCCAATAACTACTTTTTGTAGCATATAGTCCGTTGACCTATATTAGTGTAACGTTTAACGTGGAACATAGAGCGTTATGTTGGCGAAGTTGTTGAGCGCGACTACCAAAGGACTCGAAGGTGTACTCATTGAAGTTGAGGTTGATGTTGCACAGCGAGGATTCCCCACGTTTACTATTGTTGGACTTCCAAGTAAAGCAGTCGATGAGGCAAAAGAACGAGTCCGTACTGCAATCGTCAATACCTCATTTGATATGCCCGATTCACGAATCACCGTGAATTTGGCTCCTGCAGATATTCCCAAAGAAGGATCTAGTTTTGATCTACCTATTGCTGTTGGGATTTTGAGCGCATCTGGAATGGTAGATAATAAAAACTTCAAAAACACCGTGTTTATTGGCGAGTTATCTTTAGAAGGAGAGGTGCGAAAAGCAACAGGAGTAATTTCGGCGGTGATTATGGCAAGACAAAAAGGAGCGACAATAATATATGTTCCGATGGAAAACGCCGAAGAAGCAGCTCTTATTGAGGGGGTAACTGTCTATCCGGTTTCTACGTTAGGAGATCTTGTCCTTCACTTAAATGGTGTAAAAGAGCTTCCATATCAACCCTCGGGTGGGTTTGAAACTCTACTTAAAGACGCAGAGTACGAGTTTGATTTTGCAGAGATTCATGGACAAGAATCGGCAAAACGCGCACTTGAAATTGCAGCAGCAGGAGGACACAATCTTCACCTCAAAGGTCCTCCTGGTGCAGGAAAAACCATGCTTTCAAAAGCGCTTCCATCAATTTTTCCTGCATTAGAAAAAAACGAAGCAATGGAAGTGTTAAAAATCTATTCTGTAGCCGGGCTTTTTGGTAAAGACAAATATATTCAAAGACCGTTTCGTTCTCCTCATCACACCATTTCACGGGCAGGACTTATTGGAGGAGGAACATATCCTGGACCAGGCGAGATATCACTGTCTCACCGAGGAGTTTTGTTTCTGGATGAGTTTCCGGAGTTTCCCCGTTCGGTTCTTGAATCGTTACGACAGCCATTGGAAGACGGTGTTGTACATATAACACGAGTACATGGAACTAATAGTTTTCCTGCACGATTTCTTCTTATCGCAGCATCTAATCCATGTCCTTGTGGGTATTTGGGTCATCCAAAAAAAGCGTGTAAGTGTAGTCCTCACATGGTGATTAGATATCGAAAACGACTCTCAGGACCTATTTTAGATCGAATCGATCTTCACGTAGACGTACCTCCTCTTAATAAAGAAAAATATCAAGAAATTGCTCAAGGAGAAGAGAGTAAGGTCATTCGAGCTCGAGTTGAAAAGGCAAGAAGTATCCAGAGAACGCGATTTGAAAACACTAAAATTTATACAAATGCCGAGATGTCGCCGAAGCACATAAAAAATGCATGCAAGATTCACAAAGAAGCTTTAGAGCTTTTACTTACGGCAGTGTCACGATTGTCACTATCAGCACGATCTTATTACAAAGTTCTTAAGATTGCACAAACTATTGCGGATCTTGAAGGCAATCGTCAAGTAATCGGCGCGCATGTTGCGGAAGCGCTTCAGTATCGATATGCAGATGACTAAATCGCTTGACAAGGCTTTTAGTGTCGGGTAATATCAGTACATATGATAAAAAAGATTTTGACAAGAATCTCTACAATAACAACAGGACTATTCGTTACTCTTCCCGTTTTTGCCCAGTCTTCAATTCAAGTTGATACAGGACCTGGGGGATTAGGATTTCAACCACCACAATTAGGTGATGTTTTAACATTTCTTATTAGACTTTTCTTTGCCGCAGCAGGTCTGGCTGCTCTTATTTATCTTTTACTTGGTGCATTTTCCTGGGTAACTTCGGGTGGATCTAAAGAAAATGTTGAGAAGGCACGAGATAAGATTCAAGCTGCAGTTGTTGGAGTAATTCTTGTAGTAGTTGTGCTTGCGATAGTCACAACTCTTGAACAGGTAGTATTTAAAACTAAAATTTGTTTTGGACTTTCATGTCCTCTTACATTACCTTCCCTGTTGAAGTAACCTCATGGGAGAGTGGAAGGTAATAGGATCTACACAAGGAGTTAAGTGTATTGTAAACGGTGTTCCTACCTTAACCTGCTTTGAAGCAATTTTTCAGAATATTCTTATTGTATCTTCTGGACTTATCATGATTGCACTTTTTGCGATGTTTGTGTATGGAGGATTCATGTATTTAACTTCATTCGGAAGTCCTGAAAAAATGAAAAAGGCGCAAGGTACGTTTCGATACGCAATCATTGGATTCGCTTTGTATCTAAGCGCGTTTCTTATTCTTAAAATAATCGACGTGTTGTTTCTGGGAGGATACGGAAAAATCTTTCAGTTTCAGATTGGTGGATAGTAGTTATTACTGCCCTTGACCTGGAGTCAAAAAAATTACTTTAACACCCCGACCTTCAGGAATAGGAGAGTGAAGCTTTCCTTGCTCTCTCCAGTACGAGTATCCTACAAAAAGAAGAAGTGCTATTCCAAAGAGAATAAGAATATATCCTATGATTTTCATCCGAGTTACAGATTAACTGTTTCTTCAACCACATAATGTGGTCTTCGTTGTACTTCTTTATATATTTTCCCAATATATTCTCCGATTATTCCAATGGTGATAAGTTGGACTCCGCCGACAAACATGATTCCGACAAATAGAGCAGTCCATCCAGTAACCCAGTGCTCAGGTAAAAATATTTTTCCAACGACTGCATATATAATTCCCAAAAAACCAATAAGACCGGAGATAAATCCAAGAAGCGTTGCGATGCGAAGCGGTTTTGTCGAGAATGAGGTAATACCTTCGAGAGCAAAGTTAAACATGCGAGAAAGGGTATAGTGAGTTGCGCCTGACAACCGACGTTCGCGATTGAACATAACTGACGTTGAGGAGAAACCACCCCACGCAACAAGACCTCGCAAAAAACGAGATCGTTCGGGCAGTAAGTTTAAGAATTCAACAACACTTCTATCAAGTAGTCGAAAATCTCCAACGTCTTCTGGGATTGGTGTGTCGGAAAGAACATTTATAAGTTGATAAAAAAATCGAGCTGTTGACCGTTTGAACCAGCTATCAACTTCTCTTTTTTGTCGTTTTGCATAGACGATCTGATATCCATTTTCCCATTTGCCGATCATTTCTGGGATGACTGATGGAGGATCTTGCATGTCGCTGTCCATACTAATGACGCAGTCTCCTTTGGCATGCATATATCCGCATGATAAAGCCATTTGATGACCGAAGTTACGGGTAAATGAAAGGAGACGTATCGATTCATTTTTAGTATGTTTTTTAATTTCACGTATCGTGTGATCTTTTGAACCATCGTTTATGAAGATGATTTCGTATGAATAAGGCTTGAGAACATTGGTAAGTTCTTGAACGAGAGGTTTGATGTTTTGCTCCTCATTAAAGACGGGGATGATGACAGAGATGAGAAATTGTTTTGCCATGAAGATATTATAACGGATCCTAATGTTACGGGGCTGAGAGTTGAACTCAGTCTAGAAGATTATGAGCCTTCTGTGCAACCGTACACTACCCCGTAATATAAAAGTACGATAGTATTATACTCAATTTGACTTGTTTTATCAATCTCACGAAGCTAGAAAAGGAGGTTGAGCCATTGTTGATAGATCGGCCCTGGAGCTGGTGTAATTGGTTTTGGTTGGGGGGTCGGTGTTGGAATAATAATTGAGACTTCGTTTGGCTTTAAAAGGTTTAAATTATCGCGAATGGTCTCTTCTACTACCTGAGGATCTTTATTTTTAAGAATCTGCGTTCGCAAAGCAATGTTATTTTTGCGAGCTTTTTCAAAATCATTTTTAAAACTCTCATAAAAAGAAAGATTTTTTTGATAATCAAACAAATTCTTGGTAAAGGTAAACAGTAAAAAAGTAAGAATGAGTAAAAGAAGAATGCGTTTGAGCTTTTTCATATCTTTTCCTGGAGAAGTTTCATTATTCTCCCAGGATCTGCTTTTGAACGAAGCTCTTTCATGACGATGCCAATGATGGCTTTTGGATTTTCTTTTATCACGGTTTCGTTTTGAGCAAGAAGCGCTTCAATTTCTTTACTAAGTACTTCATCGCTGAGTTCTGCCGGAAGATAGGCTTCAACCACTGCCAGTTGCTTGGCATGTTCATCAACAAGTTCTTGTCGTCCCGCCTTTTCATACATCTCGAGAGATTCTTTCAGTTCTTTTGCAGTTTTTTTAAGGATCTGTATTACTTCCTCGTCGTTGAGATCGTCTTTCTTCTCAATCTCTTTATTCTTAACGCGAGATAAGACAAAGCGAAGCGTGTCTAATTTAGACTTATCACCAGACTTGAGTGCGGCAAGCTGATCGGCTTGCAATTTCTTACCTAGCATTGGATAATTATAAACGATGAAGAAGAAGATCTACAAGGATGTGCTCGGAATCTTGCACGATTTTCAAGAAACGCTCGTAGAAAATAAACCAACTCTCCAGGAAATGTACGAGCAAATTCGCATGATGCGATTTAAAGTGCGACCGGTACATGGTGACGTTTCACTTATTAATCTTGCCGACGTCAAACTCATTGAGGCATTGTGGAACTTAGGAAAATTAGAAGAAATGTATCGACGTGAACTTATATTTGTGTCACGACAAGACAAGAAGGTATTTTCTCGATTTTTCGATCACTTCAATCAGCATTTTCAAAAAGAACTTAACAAGATAAGTTTAAAACTTCCCTACGACTATCATGAAGAAGAGGATGATTCTTCCATAGTTGAGATGGAGATCTTTAAAGAGAAAACAGCTAAGGGAAAGTTTAATTAATCTTCAATTAAATCTATGAAGCGCATGCCTGTGGTTCTTGATCTGGAAACAAAACATACCTTTAGAGAGTATAACGATCATAAAATGCTCGGAATCTCTGTTTTTGGCTTATATGATTATGCAACCGATAAGTCACAAATTTTTACTGAGGACG
>CAYHIW010000028.1:0-11675 GCA_964356745.1 uncultured Gammaproteobacteria bacterium
TGGAGTCCGGCAATCAAAAGACACTCGATAAACTAGACAAAGGAACCAAAGAAGTCGATGCAATTAACGGACCGCGCATGGCACGTAAGGCAGGGCTCGATCCTCACATTACGATTATGCTTGGCTATCCTTGGGAGTCCTACAAAGAAGCGCAAAGAACAATAGCAATCGCAAAATATGCCTTTAAAAAAGGATATTACGAAACTATGCAGGCAACCATAGTAATTCCGTATCCCGGAACACCACTTTATAAAGAGTGTAAAGAAAAAGGCTGGCTTTTAACCGATGATTACGATAAATTTGACATGCGCCAGGCTGTTATGAAAACTCCCTTCCCTATCAAAAAAATTTACGAACTGGAACAAGATTTATATTCAGCATTTATGACGCCTCAATATATTATAAGAAAACTATTGAGCATAAGAAGTCTTCATGATTTTAAATATCTCTTTTATATGGGATGGAAACTCATTGGACACCTTCTTGACTTTGATCCAAACCAAACCAAAGTAAGCTGGACATCACCAAAATTCTGGAAAAATGCAGCAGCAAAACTTGGTAAACATTTTATAACACCCAAAACTTCGGTTGACGCAGAAAAAGCAGCGATTCGTCTTGCTGATAGTGCCGTTAACCTCTGATGAGATTTTATATAGCCTTATTTCACCACGAGTTACTTCATTTTTTCTCCAGCATATTAAGTGGTGGAATCACTCTTTTATTATTTTATAGATTTAAAGTTTCAAAGATTTCTATTCTTGTGGTTTTTTCTTCCGCTTTAATAGGCGGTTTTTTTATTGATCTAGACCATTTGATCGATTATATTGCAACATATGGCTTCCACTTTAATCTTAACTGTTTTCTTCATGGATGTCAGTATTTGGCCACAAAACATGTCTATATTATTTTTCATGGCTGGGAATTGATCGTAGTCTTAGCTGTAATTGCGGGGCTGTTGCTGAAAAAGAAACCTAGAGATAGTAAAAGAACTCTCTTAGTTCTTGCACTTGTTTCTTTTACCACAGGCTTACTTGCACACTTAATTATCGACTCAATCACTAATGAGATTGCATTGTTTGGCTATTCGTTTTTCTACAGACTTTTTAATAATTTTGAACTGGAAAAATTTACAAAACCTCATTATGATATATACCAATTTATAAAGTAAAATGATCAACTATCTGTCAATTGATTTAGAATCATGGGCGTCTCCAAATTTGCCGGAATATGTACGGCTTTCAAGTAGTGAGAAAAAAAGATTGGACAATGGGCATATTAAAAAATCCGCTCTTGAAATACTGCGAATACTCAAAAAAAATAAAACAAAATTAACTTTTTTTATTGTGGGGCAATTGTATGAGTGGTATCCAGAAGTAGTAGAGAAAATTGCCTCCGAAGGACACGAAATCGCATACCACACACATGCTCACGATTTTTTAGTTAACAAAAAAACACTTATTGGCAGTATAGAAAAATCAAAAAAATTTATACAGCGATATAAACCTATCGGCTTTAGAGCACCAAGAATATATTTAAAAACAGATCATTTAAGTGTATTAAAAAAATTTAACTTTAAGTATGATTCATCAACCTATGGCTCTTTTTATCACAGTAAGAAGATTAATGATATTTTGGAATTACCTGTTAGCACGATCGGAAAAATCCCAATCGGGTCAGGCTATTTTATCGGCGCCCTTGGAAAACATATTCAATGGGCTTATAAAGAAATCAACAAAAAGGACATTCCTGTTATTTCATTCATTCATAATTGGCAGATTTTAAGACCTACCGAGCCATCATTTCCATCAAATCAATATTTACTATCACACCCACATTATCTACCCTACCTAATGAATTGTGCTTCAACGTTTAATTATTTGCTAAAACAGTTCAGATTCATTCCTATGAAAAATTTGATACAATAAATTGCACTTTTATGGCAAATCTACAGAAAAAGTACTGGGACAGAAAAATAAACGAATGGTCACACGCTTCATATAATAAACAGTCAAAAATCAGCTTTGTTGAAAAAATTGCAACTTTTTTTAGATCGGTTAACAAAAGAAAAGATGCAGCAATACTGATAGTTGGAAAACAAGCAAAAGGAAAAAGCATTCTGGATTTAGGCTGTGGTCTTGGAGAATTTACCTTTGAAATACTAAAACACAGTCCAAAAAAAATCTTGGCATACGATATTTCGCAGGTTGCAATTAGACATATTAAAACAAATGTAAAAAAAAACAAACTTAATAATAAAATCGCCTGTAAAGTAGTAGACGCCTCTAAACTAAAATCAATACCTCAATGCGATATGGTAATTGGTCTTGGTTTTATCGACTACTTTACGCCTTCTGAGCTAAAACATTTATTTAAGATCATCGGAAACAAACCATATTTATTTTCTTTTTTTGAAAAAAAAGTTTCTCTATTTAATCTTTTACACAAAATCTACATAACAATTCAAAATTGTCCAGGAGCATATAAGTACTCCCGACAAGAAATAGAATCATTTATTCCAAAAAAATCTGCCGTGTATTTTTTTGAAAAAGACGGACTCCAATTTATGAGTAACTCCAGAAAATTCGCATTTTCGAAATAATATGAATATATTAGTAACGGGTGGAGCTGGTTTTATTGGCAGCTTTCTCGTCGATAGATTAATTCATGAAGGTCACGATGTAACAATCTACGACAACTTAGAAGCTCAAGTGCATAATGGCAAAAAACCAAACTACATAAATAAAGATGCTCGATTTATTCAGGCAGATATTTGCGATAAAAATAAACTTGATAAGGCACTCAAAGGCATTGATGTAGTTTTTCATAAAGCAGCTATGGTAGGAGTCGGTCAAAGCATGTATCAGATTGAGAAATATACAACAGTGAATACCACTGGAACTGCAATTCTACTCGACCTTATTGTCAATAAACATAGAAATCATATAAAAAAGTTTATTGTCGCGGCCTCCATGAGTGAATACGGTGAAGGATTATATCGTTGTAAACGCTGTGGTAATATAAAGCCAGACTTGCGAAATGAGCAGGATATAAAGAAACGCAAATGGAATCTCTTCTGTCCTAAAGGTCACGGAACTCTTGAAGCAAGACCTACACCAGAATCATTACCCCTACATTGCAACTCTATATACGCGCTCAATAAGCGCGATCAAGAAGACATGACTATGGTAATAGGAAGGGCGTTCAATATTCCCGTTGTAGCGCTTCGCTACTTTAACGTATATGGACCAAGACAAAGTCTTTCCAATCCTTACACGGGTGTTGCGGCTATATTTATAAGTAGAGTTAAGGCGAAAAAAAACATCGTCATATTTGAAGACGGAGAGCAAAGTCGCGATTTTGTATCAGTGCACGATGTTGTAGCAGCCAATATAGCTGTTATGAAATCAAAAAAAGCAGATTATCGTATTTTTAACGTTGGATCCGGTAAATCAATTACCATAACTAAAATCGGTCAAACAATTATATCCCTCATGAAGGGGGATCAAAAACTAGAAATTACCAATCAGTATAGAAAAGGAGATATCAGACACTGTTTCTCAGATATTTCGTTAATACAAAAAACTCTTGGATGGAAACCAAAAATTAGTTTTAAAGATGGAATGAAAGAGCTTATCAATTGGGGTGAAACTGCACGATCGCAGGATTTATTTGATAAAGCCCAAACAATTTTAAAGTTGAAGGGTGTCGTATGAAAAATAAATTAGTTTCCGTAATTATTCCAACATTTAATTGCCAAGAAATTGTTCTCGACTGTTTTAAATCGGTCAAAAAGCAGACGTATAAAAACCTAGAAGTGATAATCGTTGATGGTTTTAGTACAGACAAAACTGCATCTGTTGCAAAAAAATACGGAAAAGTCTATTCTTTTGGAAGAGATCCAAAACAGAAAAATATTTTTGCAGTACCCCACCAAAGAAACTACGGAGCAAAAATGGCAAGGGGAGAGTATATATACTACATTGATTCTGATATGAGACTCACTCCAAACGTAATAGAGGTGTGTGTAAAACTAATCGAAAAGGAAAATGCAGATGCAGTTGTAGTACCAGAAGAAGCACAAGGAATAGGATTTTGGGCTGATTGTAGAACTCTTGAAAAGGCCTGCTATAACGCCATGCCTCATTCATATACGGACTCCGCCCGCTTTGTAAGGAAAAGGGTGTGGGATAAACTCGGAGGACTTGATGCAACTTTGGGTGGAGGAGATGATTGGGATTTTCAACATCGTTTAGATATGAAGGGGTATAAAACAACAAAGTCACCAGTACACATCATTCATTATGACGGACACCACACATTAACTAAAATCTTGCAAAAGGAATTTGTATACGGAAAAAATACAGCAGATTATTTGAGAAAATATAGTAAAGATAAGGTTTACCTCATAAGACAATTTTCATTTTTTAGAAAAGACTTCCTTTCGAATATTGACAAATTACTTAAGGATCCGATCCATGCAATCGGCATGTTTGTCATGAAAACCATAGAATATCTCGCTGTCACGACAGGTATTATTTATGCTTTTTTTAACAAAGAGCGAGTGAAGATTTATGAACGATCTTAAATTTAGCATTCTCATACCTACGTACAATGGTAAAGACACTATTACCAATGCAATAAAAAGCATATTTGACCAAGACTATCGAAATTACGAAATCATTATTAATGATGACTGCTCAACTGATTCAACGGTACAAATAGTAAAAGCTATAAAAGACAAAAGAATAAAGATATTCTTGAATAATAAAAATCTTGGGTACCCTGGCAATCTTAATAAATGTTTAAAACATGCCGACGGAGATATTATTTACCTCTTAGGACAGGATGATATATTGTCTACCGATGCGCTTCGTTTGACCTACAACGCTTTTAAGAGCTCTCCTGACATCGGAGCTGTCACCAGACCCTATAGGTGGTTTGATGAAAATTTAAACACTACCGTAAGATTAAAACACCCACTCAATCCTCAAGAAGATGAAGTTGTTACTATTACCGATGACTATGAAAGAGTTGTCGCAGTATTTAAAACACTTGACTCACTTTCTGCTTTAGCGTACAGAAAAAAATATTTAGATCGCGGCTTTCATCCTGACATTTTTCCTTGCCATATATACCCATTTGCGGCAATTTTTAAAAAGCATCCGATTGTTTTTCTTCACGACTATGTATCTTCTGTTAGTATGGAAAATAGTCAATGCAGACATGTTTCATCAATTTACGACAAATCGCCTGTCTTAAGTTGGGTTCAAATGTTTAGAGAAATTTTTCCAGAAAAAAAATTTAAATCGTTGCGCAAATATTTAATTGAAAACTTTGTCGCAAAAAACTTTGTTGGATTAGCGCAAATTAAAAATTACTCTCGTCACTCTCACTGGTATACGCTTCGCGAGATTTTCTACTTGGCAAAATTCAACCCTCTCAATTTACTTCGGCCTCATTTTTGGGTCTTCTCAATCGGCGCTTTAATAACGCCTCCATTTTTATTAATTCGACTCGTTGATTGGTATAAAAAGAAAGTAAATACGTCCCTCTTTAAGAGAGTGACGTTTAAGCATAAATTTAAAAAAATATGATTGACCTTTTGCTTCGCTGCTACACATCATTACTAAAAAACACATTCTATTCTTTTGGCAACAATTCTGTAATTAAGCCTTTCCTCAATACTTCAAATCAACAATATATAAAAATTGGAAATAATGTAAATATTGGATCTTTTTGTAGAATAACTGTCAGTACGGAATTTGGTGGTCATAAAGTCAAAAGCGCTCATAAGATTCGTTTAACCATTGGTAACAATGTCGACGTTGGAAACAATACGTTCATATCTGCTAATAATAATGTTAAAATAGGCGATCACGTCATTATGTCAGCGTATGTATTTATCACCGACCACGATCATGGATTTGAAGACATAACAAAGAATCTTCATCAACAACCAATAACTAATGGAGGAAATACAATAATAGAAGATAACGTTTTTTTAGGAGTTAAGTCTACTGTTCTTAAAAATGTGACTATCGGAAGACACTCCGTAGTTGCAGCAAACGCAGTTGTAACTAAAAACGTCCCAGCATACAGTATTGTCGCAGGTAACCCTGCAAAAATTATAAAAAAATTAAAATAACGTATGAAAAGAACGAACTCAATGGTACAAAGAATCAACTTTATGTTTAGAGATTTAAAAAGGGGAAGAAAAGAAACGATGCCTTCTAGATTTTGGCTTAACCTTAATTCAATGCACATGAAGGAGTTAGCAAGTGCTGGATATGAAAACTTTAAACAAACATTAGTCAGAAAGTATTTTGCAAATACCCCCTGGTTTTTTATGAATAGACAAACTTTATTTCTTATTCTAAACATGAACCCCGTAAAGACTCTTATTATTGTAATAAAAAGTATTATTACAAAAAAACACAAATATTTTAATCTAGTAGATTCTTGGAGTTTTAACTTTTTATCTTTAATGGTTTGGGAATATGCAAATAAACATGATGAAGAAAAATTATTAAGTCGACTCGAAGAACCTCTTTATGGCAATCCTCCCCGAATTTATATTGGTGACAAGTTAATTTCTCAAGATACTGCAAATTCGGTTTTGGAATATTATTCTATATTTAACTACGTAAAAAATCCAAAAAAAATAAAGGTAATTCTAGAATTAGGAGCAGGTTCGGGCAGAAATGCATTTGTTTTTTTATCTATTATTCCAAAACTTAAATACATAATTATTGATATTCCACCGGCGCTTGCCATATCAGAAAAATATTTAAGCGAAGTTTTTCCAGATAAAAAAATATTTAAATATCGACCTTTTAAGTCTTTTTCAGAAATACAAGATGAATTTAATAAGGCCGACATTTTATTTTTCTTATCTAGTCAAATTGAAATGATACCTAAAAATATCGTCGATTTGTCTGTCAACATTTCTTCTCTGCATGAGATGCGAATGGATCAAGTGAATTTTTATTTTAATCAGATACAGCGGATTACCAAAAAAAACGCTTACTTCTATTTTAAACAATGGAAAAGAGCTTACGTCGATCATGAAAATATTTATATTAATATAAGTGATTATCCTATCAGACCACTGTGGAGAAAAATTTATTTAAGACAGGCGCAGATTCAAGTGAAATTTTTCGAAGCCCTTCTTCAAAAGAAGTAAATTTTTTAAGTACTCAGACAGAGATCTGCCACTTCTTTCTTTTTCCTTTTGAATCCTTATAAAAAAGAACCATGAGAATATGAGCTATATCAAAATTGAATAGATTTAAAAAGAATACGCGAGAAATCCTTGTCATTTTTTTTAGCCAAATTAAAAATATGAATCTTAATGAAACATTTCGTTTGTTAATCTTACAAATATCGTCATAATGTTTACCTAACACTGAATGCCAATACGGTAAAAAAGTATTTTTTTTACTTAAACCAAAAGATCTATTATCTGCTCTAAACTTCAATTGGGGCTTTTGGAAAAAAAATACTTTATAATTTGAAGGGTTGTAATAGATGAATGACGGGTAGAAAAATACAAGAGTCTCTTCTAAATTTCCAAACTTCTTATGAATAATTGGTAGATTATTTTTAAACAAATCTCTGCTAATTATGGTATTTGACATAACACCCACATACCAATCAAAAGGAAGAGAAACTTTAGATTCTAAATAGTGAAATAGTTCTTTTTTTGTCTTAAAGATACGATCTCCCCCTACCATTCTTAATAAATTCGAATCAACTAACGAGGTCATATCTTTAGAAAATAAATCGGTATTGCATGTTATAGCATCAGGTTTGTGATTTCTTAAAACCTCAATAACGCTTTGAATAGAATCGCTATAATGCAGGTCATCATCAGAAAAAAACCAGATGTATTTGCCTTTCGCATATAAGCCCACCTTTATTAAATTCTGTGCCTTTATATTTTTATTATTTCTATAATATCTTATATTTTTATATTTTTTTTGAAATTTTTTCACAACTCTCTGTGTATTATCAGAACTAGCATTGTCTGATATAATCACTTCTATCATTCCGTGCATATATTCATTTTTAAATTGGGAAACAATGCTTTTTAAACAAGCATCCAAAAAATTACATCTATTAAATGTGGGTATGCAAATTGAAAGTATGGGAGTTTTGCGCATAATTGTGTATTCAATTATATAATAAGTTTCAACTTTGCAACCTATAATTAATTACTTTTGTACTAAATATTTTAAGATTTTATTTGTATGTCAAAGAAAAAGAACATATTGATTACTGGGGGGTCGGGCTACATCGGAAGAAATCTTCAGGAACACCTAAAAAACAAATACATCGTTTATGCACCCTCGCGTAAACAGCTAGATTTGTTAGATGCAAAAGCTACTAATAAATATTTTAGAGCGCATCAGATAGATGTTGTTATTCATACGGCGGTGGTTGGTGGGACTCGAAAATCCAAACATATACAGGACTCAATTTACCAAAATTTGAGAATGTTCATTAATACTATTAATAATAAAGATTATTTCAAAAAAATGATCAATTTGGGATCTGGAGCAGAGTACGATAAAGTTAAGCCTATAATCAATGTAAAAGAAAGTGACTTTGATAAAAAAATTCCAATAGATGATTATGGATTTTATAAATATGTATGTTCGAAGTATATAGAAAATTCAGATAAAGTTATTAATTTACGAATATTTGGTTTGTTTGGTAAATATGAAAATTATGGGATTCGCTTTATATCTAACGCTATATGCCGATCTCTACTTAAATTACCGATAACAATTAATAAGAATGTTTTTTTTGATTACGTATCTATAGAAGACTTTTCCAAGCTCATTGAGTACTTTATAGAAAATCCCTCAAAAGAGAAATTTTATAATATTGGCCGTGGACAAAAAATTGACTTAATTACTATTGCAAAAAAAATAAATAAAATCGCGCCTAATAAGGTGAAAATTATTGTTAAAAAAAGAGGTTTAGATAATGAATATACGTGCAATAATTCGCGACTGATTAAAGAACTAAAAAATTTCCAATTTGAAAAGTTTGACGTTTCGCTTGTACGTCTTTACAACTGGTACATGAAAACGCTTAATACATTAAACAAAAACAAGATATTGCAAGAGGAATGATAAATAGTAAGGAAAGGTTCATTTTGATATACTAAACAGTATAAAAAAAGAGTCATACAGATCCACTTATGAATATCAAAAAGATTAAGGTCGGGATTATTGGAACGGGAAATATTGGAACTGATTTATTATTGAAGATTCAAAAATCCAAGTTTTTGGAGTGTGGCATGTTTTCTGGTGTTAGGGGCGATTCCCCTGGCATACAAAGAGCAAGGCAATTAGGCATTCCAACATCCACTGATTCTATACGTGTTTTTGAAAAACGTAATTGTAAAGTAGATATTGTGTTTGACGCAACCTCTGCAAAATCTCACAGCATACATGCTCCAATATTGAAAAAGTTAGGACTTTTTACAATCGACTTAACTCCGTCACGAATAGGAAAAATGTGCGTCCCTCTAATTAATTTGGATGAATGTTTAAATAAAAACAACATCAACATGATCACTTGTGGTGGGCAAGCAACTATTCCAATCATTTCAGAAATACTGAAAGTACACCCTTCAACAGAGTACGTAGAAATTGTTTCGAGCATCTCTTCAAAATCAGCAGGAATGGCAACGAGAGAAAATATTGATGAGTATACCCAAACCACTGCGGAATCAATACGATCGTTTTCTGGAATACCATCCGCTAAGGCAATAATTATTCTAAATCCAGCAGAACCTCCGATTCTCATGAATAATACAATTTACGCACTTGTAAAGAAACCCAAAATGGACATTATCAAAAAGCGAATTCTTACTATAGTGAAAAAAATGAAGCAGTATATACCTGGTTATGAACTGGTACTTGGACCTGTGTATGAAAATAATAAAATTATCATAATGATAAAAGTAAAAGGTCAAGGAGATTTCTTACCAGCATATGCTGGAAATTTAGATATAATAAATGCCGCAGCAATTGTCGCAGCAGAAAGATATGCTCGTGTAAAATTACTAAAAAAAGTATGAATAACAAAAAAAAGGAAATACTCATTATTGACTCAACACTAAGAGATGGATCTCACGCGGTTCGGCACCAATTGTCACAAAAAAACATTGCTGAATATGCAGAAGCTGCGGAGGCTGCGGGAATAAAAATTCTCGTTGTTGGGCATGGGAATGGACTAGGAGCCTCCTCTCTGCATTTGGGAATTTCTGCAGTATCAGACATTAAAATGCTTAGAGCCGCAAAAAAACAGTTAAAACAAACCAAATTGTCGGCTTTTCTAATCCCTGGCTTTGGCACAATCAATGACGATATCAAACCCTCACTAAAAGAAGGGTTGCAGGTCATTATGATAGCCTCTCACTGCACAGAAGCCAATGTAACGCGTCAGCACATTGAATTTGCAAAAAGCAATGGGGTTGATGCCTACGGCATCCTTATGATGAGTCACATGTTACCGGCTTCAAAATTATTAGAGCAGGCTAAACTTATGCAACAATATGGAGTTATAGGTGTTATTCTCATGGATTCTGCTGGCGCATATCTTCCCTCAGAGGTTAAAGAAAAAATTTCAACACTCGTTGAGAATCTCACCGTAGACGTTGGATTCCATGCGCATAATAATCTTGGTTTGGCTGTAGCCAACTCTATTACCGCGGTTCAGTCTGGAGCGACGATATTAGACACAACGTCTCGAGGATTTGGTGCTGGTGCTGGCAACTGCCAAATGGAGGTGGTCATTGGGGTTCTTCATAAGCTAGGCTACAGAACAGGACTAGATCTCTATAAACTTATGGACATCAGTGAAAATATAGTAGCGAGATTCATGACTCGCCCGCAAGAAATCAATAACTTAACCTTAAGCAGTGGTCTTGCCGGAGTTTTTTCCGGTTTCGCCCCTCACGCGCTCGAAGCTTCAATAAAATATGACGTAGACGTTCGTGATATATTTATGGAATTAGGAAGAAGAAATATAATAGCAGGACAGGAAGACGTTATAATAGACGTTGCCATGAATTTAAAGCAAACAAAAGAAAAAAATGATGAAAATTTTCAAATAGAATCATTATCATGAAAGTAAGCGATTACATCATTACATATTTAGCTGAAAAGGGGGTTGATACCATTTTTATGGTTCCTGGTGGACAAGCAATGTTTCTCAATGATGCCGTCTACAGAACAAAACAAATTAAACCCATTTTTACCCACCACGAACAAGCGGCGGGTATGGCGGCGGAAGCTTATGGTAGGATTTCTGGAAATCTTGGCGTTGCCATGGTAACAGCGGGACCAGGAGCAATAAATGCTCTTACTGGAGTTGCTGGTGGATGGACTGATTCTGCACCTATGATGGTGCTCTCAGGTCAATCGTCACTCTCAAACACCGTATACATGGAAAAAACTAATATTCGACAATATGGCCTTCAGGGAATTTATATCAAACCACTAGCAAAATCTATAACAAAATATTTTGTTACTGTTGATGATCCGGCAAACATCGCTTATTACCTGGAGAAAGCATATTATTTGGCAACAACAGGTAGATTGGGACCTGTATGGATTGAGGTGCCGTTAGACGTACAACGCATGGAAGTACCTACCAAA
>CAYHIW010000028.1:11685-12582 GCA_964356745.1 uncultured Gammaproteobacteria bacterium
CAAACACTTTGAACCCCCCAAGATAATTTCGCAGCAAAACATCGTTCAAAAACAAGTATCTAAAACACTTGCATTATTGTATAAAAGCAAACAACCACTTATCCTCGTTGGACAGGGTGTGCGCATTGCCAAAGCTAACGAGATATTGTTAAAACTTCTAAATAAAACCAATATTCCCGTTGTCACTACACGGCTTGGGATTGACTTGATTGTCAGTGATAATCCTTTATTTGTAGGAAGACCTGGACTCTATGGAGATAGATCTGCAAATTTTGCCATACAACTTGCTGATTTTATCTTAATTATCGGTGCACGATTAGATTCAGGAATCATTGGTTATGACGCTCTAGACTGGGGGAGACATGCTCGAAAAGTTATTGTCGATATAGATCCGAATGAATTAGAAAAACCAGGCATACAAAATACGCTAAAATTTCTGTGTGACGCACGGGAGTTTTTAACAGAATTTTCTACTCAAGTAAATGTTAAAAAAATACCCCCAACAAAAAAATGGATTACTTATTGCAATAAGCTTAAAAATGCATATCCAACAGTTTTGTCTTCCTACAAAAACGGGGATCCAGTAAATTCGTATTATTTGTCGCAGCAATTGTCACTTGCCGCTAAACCCAGCGATGTTATTGTCGTTGACACAAGCTCTCCATTCCATGTAGTTTGTCAGGCGTGGAATATTAAGAAAGGTCAACGATTTATCACAACCGGTGGTATATCAACCATGGGATATTGGGCTGCTGCTATAGGGGCGTGTTTGGCCAATAAACGTAAGCGTACTATTGTAGTTACTGGAGATGGATGCTTACAAATGAACATTCAGGAACTTGCTACGGTAAAACACAACAAGCTACCAATCAAACTTTTCGTTGTTAATAATAAGGG
>CAYHIW010000029.1:0-11954 GCA_964356745.1 uncultured Gammaproteobacteria bacterium
GACCAGAAGGTGGACATGGAGGTGGTCAGATCCTTTATCAAGGGCCAACTGCCGACATTACTAAGATACAATCTTCATACACAGGACAGTACCTCAAAAAAGAACTCAAATGAGAATTAAGGCGGACAAAAAAGCAATTCAAGGTATCGAATCATTTATCGGCGTGTATTTATTTACCTCAAAGAGTAAGCCGATTTACATTGGAAAGTCAATTAACGTCAAAGCCCGTCTCCTTTCTCACTTGGAAAACGCCAAACTTGATAAAAAAGAAAGTTTAATTGTTGAAAAATCTGATTCTATAGAGCTCATCAGAACTGATTCTGAGTTTAAAGCATTGGTTTTGGAATCAAAACTTATTCAGACTCACCATCCACACTACAATGTTCGCTGGAGAGATAATAAAAGCTATTTATACATAAGAATCAACGGCAAAGATTCATATCCCAAACTTCGATTTGTGAGAAAAGAGAAAGAGAAGGCGGCTCAGTATTTTGGACCTTTTCCTTCGACTAAGAGCTTGGAAGTAATATTGAGTGAAGTGAGGAAGATATTTCCATTTTGTATGCAAAAACAACTGAGCAAATCTCCTTGCTTTTACTCAAAGATCGGTCTCTGTTCACCGTGTCCCTCAGCTATAGAAAAAATCCAAGATTTAATAATACAACGACAGCAAAAGCGACTATACAGAGCGAACATAAAAAATGTTATCCGAATTTTAAACGGTGAAACCGAGTTGGTTAAGAAGAAGTTGTATCAGGAATTGAAAATTCTTGTTAAGGAGGATAAATACGAAGATGCATTAATACTCCGGGATAAAATTTTTCGAATAGAGCATTTAATAAATCAGCGCTTGTTTAACACGGAGAATTTTCAGGAATATGATAATTCTTCAACATCAATTAAAGACTTATTAATTTTACTGGGAGCTTTTATACCCGATCTGAAGGCGTTACATCGAATCGAGTGTTATGACGTGAGTAATACCTCGCAAAAGCTGTCAACAGCTTCCATGGTGGTTGCTACTGAAGGAAGAATTGATAAAGCTGAATATCGGAAGTTCCGTCTCAAAAATCCCCGATCCAAGTCGGACTTTGAGATGCTCGAAGAAGCTGTTTCAAGAAGATTTAGGAATAAATGGCAGTTACCAAATCTCGTCGTAATTGATGGAGGTAAACCTCAGATAAGAAAAATTCAGAGTGTCTTAAAACGTGACAATCCAGCTATTCCGATTGTTGGCTTAGCAAAAAACCCGGACAGATTAATTATTGGAGTTGAGAATCTACCAACTCTTCGACCAAGAACTAATAATGCCGGTTTTAGACTGCTCCAGAGTCTGAGAGATGAATCTCATCGATTCGCAAAGAAATACCATGTTTATCTCAGAGCGAAGAAATATAGTGGTATAATTGAGCAATGAAAAGCATATTATTGCTAGTAATTATTCCGCTCTCCATTCTCATTGTCATATTTATTCTCATGCAAGGTAAGGGTGCAGGACTTGGAAGTGCATGGGGTGGTGGAGGCGACCTTTATCAGACAAGAAGAGGAATTGAAAAAATTACATTGCAGGTGACTGTTGGACTTATTATTGCATTTTTAGTCTTGTCTGTAATAAACCTGTTTATTCAATAAATAATTTTGAATAGTAAAACGCTCCGTTACTATTATTGGCTCTTCCTTGAATTTACTAAGAAGCACAGTAAGATGATGCTCTTAAGCTTTTTATTGAGTTTTTTTCTGATCTTCGCGTTAGTCTCATTTTCACCCTACTTGGACGGGCTTTTTTTTGCTAAAAAGGATGTCGTTGGAATAGTCGGTCTTCATGATGTTAACAATCTTCCCGATCAGATAACTAAGAAGGTGTCTTACGGTCTTGTCTACATTGATTCAAAAGGTAAGATTGGGCCTGCGCTTGCAGACAGTTGGGAAGTTAAAAATGAAGGAAAGGAATTCACTTTCCATCTCAAAGACAAGCTTCTGTGGGATGACGGCCGGGATTTTACGGCATTTGACCTCAAGTATAACTTCAAGGATGTTAACTTTAAAGTTATAGACAAAAAAACAATTGTTTTTACTCTAAAGAAGGAGCTGGCAATATTTCCAACGTATCTTGCAAAGCCTATTATTAGATATCCCCTACATGGTGTAATAGGAGAGTATAAAGCAGCAAAAATCAGATATAGACAGGGCAATGTCAGTCAAATTAATTTAACGCCAAACAAGAAAGATCTACCCCAACTAGAGTATCGGTTATACGATAGTGAAAACAAGATGATTAGCGCGTACAAAGCAGGTGAGATACGCGAAATGAATATTTTGAACAAATCAACAGCTGACGGATTCAAAAAATGGAAAAATACTACAGTCTCTCAAAATGTAGATTATCAAAAAATTATGACGCTCTTTTTAAACACGAAAGGTAAGCTCTTTTCAGAAAAAGAACTTCGTGAAATCGTCAGTCTTGCGATACCTTGGGATAAAATAGAAGAGTATGGAGTTATTGCAAATAGCCCAATTCCACCTACTTCATGGGCATATAACCCCGATTTGAAAAAACCCGTTTACGATCCAGATACAGCTACAAAAACAATTAAAAAAACATTTCCAAAGGGAATAAGTCTCTCTGTGATAACGTTCTACGACTATTTGCCAATTGCAAGTATTTTGGAAAAGGGCTTTAATGCAATAAATATAAAAACATCTGTCAATCTAAGCAATCAAGGTGTCCCTGATGATTTTGACGCACTTCTCGCATATTGGGAACCTCCGCTTGATCCTGATCAGTACTTTCTATGGCACTCTACTCAAGCTCAAGGCAATATCACGAATTACAAAAATGTGAAAATAGACAAGCTTTTGGAAGATGGTCGAAACAATATAAATGTTGAGGAGCGAAAAAAGCACTATTTTCAGTTTCAGAAGGTCATCATTGACGAAGTTCCCGCAATCTTTATCTTCCACCCGTATTCCTACTCAATCAAACGAAAGTAACCTTACTTTTTTCGATTAAATCTTGATATAGGTAATTGAATGAGCTGAGCTATTGCGAAAATAAAAACTAATGCAAAAAAACTCATGATAGGCCAAATAGCCTCTAAAGGATGATTTCTACCGTAGTCTCCTTTTAATAAGTGAATAATAAAAATCATAAAAAAATTAAAAACAACAGCCATAATGCAGCAAATTAACATTAAGATTTTAATAAAAGAATTTGTTTTATATTTTCTCACTTGAAACCAAAATGGAATTGGTAGTAATGAAGCCACTATTAATGACAGGAGGAGTGTGTAGTTCTGCGCTGTTTCAAGAATATACATCTGTTAAATTGTAAATAAACAGATCTTTTATGTCAAATTGATATAATATACATATATAAGGGCCCATAGTTCAACGGATAGAATAAGTCCCTTCTAAGGATTAGATGACAGTTCGATTCTGTCTGGGCCCACCACGTTCGAATGTGTCGGAGAGAGGACTTGAACCTCCACGCCTTGCGGCACAGCCTCCTCAAGACTGCGTGTCTACCAGTTCCACCACTCCGACTTCTGAGCCGAGACGGGGATTCGAACCCCGGACCTACTGTTTACAAAACAGTTGCTCTACCACTGAGCTATCTCGGCAATGTGCCGCGGGAGAGACTCGAACTCTCACGACCTTGCGGTCACTGGATCTTAAGTCCAGCGTGTCTACCATTCCACCACCACGGCTAACGTATATTATATCAAAGCAGGGGCTCTTGATGACCACGGAGTCCTATGTGTGAAAGCGCCTTAGTGGTGAGAACGCGACCTTTGGGAGTCTTTTTGATAAATCCAATCTGTAACAGGTATGGTTCAATAAATTCTTCAATCGTGCGCTTGTCCTCTGTAAGCGCTGAGGCTATTGTCTCAACGCCAATTGCTTTATTCTGGAACTTTTTACCTACGATATCTAGATACTTTCGATCAATGTCTGAGAGTCCGTATTCATCAAGCTCGAGAAGTTTGAATAAATTCTTAAGCATTTCAAGCGAAATCGTCTTGTGATTATCAACAAGTAAGAGATCGTTAGCTCTTTTAAGAATTCTGTTTGCGATTCGCGGCGTTCTTCTTGAACGAATCGCAATTTCTTTGGCTGCATTTTTATCAAGAGGAATTTTAAGAATGGCGCTAGCTCGCGTAATAATCTTTATCATCTCATCCTCTTCGTAGTAATTAAGTCTCAAAAGAAGACCAAAACGATCTCTAAGTGGAGCTGAAAGAAGCGCCAGTCGAGTAGTCGCACCAACTATGGTTATTTTGGGTACATTGAGTCGCACCGTACGCGCGCTCGGTCCCTTACCAATAATAATGTCCAGCGCGTACTCTTCCATTACGGGGTAGAGCATCTCTTCAACTGTTTTTGGGATTCGGTGTATTTCATCGACAAAAAGCACATCGTTGTCTTTAAGATTGGTGAGAATTGCAGCCAGATCGCCAGATTTTTGAAGGGCTGCTCCTGAAGTTACTTTAATATCACCCGACAACTCATGAGCAATGATATAAGCCAGGGTTGTTTTTCCAATTCCTGGAGGCCCATAAAAAAGAATGTGCTCAGAAGGGTTTCCTCTCGACTTAACTGCTTTAAGAAAAACTTTTAATGTTTTAAGTGTATTATTCTGACCGATATATTCATCAAGTACCTTTGGACGAAGATTAGGAGCAAGCGTATCCTTGTCATTTGACATATAGTAATTATACTTTTATAATCGCATCATGACAAACGAAGCTCCAAGATATTGGCCCCAAGTCGAGGAAAAAAAGGAAAGAATTGCAGTTCGCAATAATGAAATACTTGATTTTGCCGCAGATTTATTCATTGAAGCTTTGGATAATGTACCTTGCATTGTTGACTCAAGAGAGAAAGAGGTTTTTCCTGATGAGAACTCAGTCGTTCTTGCATGGGGTTATAAAATAGGGATAACTCCCGAACTACGGTCGCTAGAGGCTACGTACGAAGAGGCGCTTGTAAAAGAAAAAGAGCGGCTTAATAGGCAATATCGGTTTCATGTACCTTCAAGAGCGGTTCGACTTATCGGTCCAGAAGATATTGAGCTGAATTACCACGCTTTACGTGTAGTGGCCACAGGTAAATCGGCAATTTTGCAAAATATATATGATCTGAATTTATTTGGACATTGGGAAAAGTTACTTCAAATGCAAAACCCTACTGCAAAAGACTTTTCTGACGAACTTACTACTTACCTTGCTCATCTAGATTTTCGCGCAGTACCGAGAGTTGGGGGAATCCATTATTTCGATCATCTTGCTTCAGTTAAAACTAGGTTTATAGGGAATCACACTGTAAGAATTCCTAGTGGCAGAATAGAAACTGTTGACGAATTTCGCACAACAAATGCGCAATTTAATGAGTTCCGAGCTTAAGACCTTCTCTAATTTTCTCTTCTATTGTTAAGTGTTTGGGAATCTTTTGATAGATCTGTCTTGCCTCCTGCGCCTTAAACCCAAGCGAAATAAGAGCGTCAACAACAGTCGTATCTTCCTCTGACATGATAATCTTCTCAAGCTGAGCAGTTCCCGTTAATTTCTGTGAAAGTTCTAGAATTATTTTCATTGCTGTTTTTTTACCAAGTCCGGGAATGCGAGAAAAGTATTCTACATCGCTGTTTTTTACTGCTCGTACAATTTCATCCTGGCTTCCAAAAGCAACGACAGAGAAAGCAATTTTTGCGCCAACTCCAGAAACACTTAATAGCAGCTCGAAAAGTCGTTTATCATCACGTGTTTTAAATCCAAAAAGAATCTGAGCGTCGTCTGAAACACGAAAGTACGTATACATCTCAATTGGTGAGTCAAGCTGGTGAGTAAGAAGGACTGGAGGAAGATAGACCTCGTATGAGACTCCTCCTGAAGTTTCTACCAACCCCACGTTTCCATTTAATTCAAGAAGTTTCCCCTTAATTTTTCCAATCATAGTCATTCAACATAAATCATAGAGCGTAAAACGTTTTATTATAGTTTTTTATGCTCTATGCTTCAAGTTCTACGTTCTAAGACTTGAGTTCCTCTCGCTCAATTTGCCACAGTCTATTATACTTGGCAACACGCTCACCACGGGAAGGAGCACCAAACTTAACAAACTCCGACTGTATTCCTACCGCAAAGTCTGCAATAAAGCTATCGTTTGTCTCACCTGATCTGTGTGACACGACGCTGCTGATATTATTTTTTCTTGCAATATCAACAACCTCCAAGGTCTCAGAAATGGTTCCAATTTGATTAGGCTTAATGAGAATTGTTGAACAAGAATTTTGCTTAATTGCTTTTACTAATCTATCTTTATTGGTAACTAAAAGATCGTCTCCGATTAAATAAATGTTTTTTGAAAATAGTTGGTTAAGCTTAGACCATCCGTCAAAATCATCCTGATTCAAAGGATCTTCTATGGTAAGAAACGAGTACTTCTTAATTAATTCTTCTATGAACTGTATGTATTCTTTTTTGGAAAGAGGATGAGGACGATCTTTAATACGATACTTGTCTCCTTCATAAAAGTGTGAAGCAGCCAAGTCCAGTCCAAGAAAAACATCGAGTCCCGGTTTAAGATTGCGCTGGAGAATCGTCTCATTTATGACCTCCATTGCATCAATATTTGTTGTAAAGTTTGGTGTAAATCCTCCTTCTTCACCTACCGAAATGTTGGCGTTTCGGTAGAGAAGCACTCTTTTTAACTCGTGAAATATCTCAATGCCAAGTTGGTACGACTTACTAAATAAAAGGGAGGATGAAGGAACAATCTGAAATTCTTGAAACTCAAGATTGTTATTAGCGTGTTTTCCCCCATTAATAATGTTAAAAATAGGCGTTGGTATTTTTTCTACTTTGATTTCGCTTTTGAAAAGTGTTGTATATAACTGGTTTACATACCTGAAAAGAGGCATGCCGTGATCTAAGGCTGCAGCTTTAACCAAAAGCTGTGAGATAGCTAGCGTTGTATTTCCTCCAAGCTTACTTTTGTCTTTTGTTCCGTCGGCTTTGATAAGCCAATAGTCTACTTCCTGCTGTTTTTCTGGCGAAACACCAATCAATTTTGGAGCAATCAGATCGTTAATGATAGAAACTGCTTTTAAAACGCCCATACCGTCAAGCCGAGCTTTATCCCCATCTCTCATCTCAACCGCTTCGTACTTACCAATCGATGTACCGGCGGGAACTGCAGTAACAACCTCTTTACCGTTATCAAGAAGTAATCGAGCTTCAATAGTAGGATAACTTCTTGAGTCAATGATTTCGTACGCTATTATTTTTTTTATCGCTGCCATGGTAGTGCTGAGTAATTTTTGGACTGAAATTTGTGAGAAAAATGCTCGTGTTCCAACTTGTGAATAAGTTCTCTCGTGCGCTCGATTGCGTCGGGATTGACCGAAACACTTGTAGTACCAAGCTTTATCAAAAGCTCTGTTATTTCCGGATAATCAGAGGGTGCTTGTCCGCAAATTGAGGAAGTTACGTTGTATTTTTGACAGGTCTTAATAATATGTTCTAGCATCATTATGACCGATGGCGTTCTTTCATCGTAAATGTGTGCAACGTGTTCATTGTCACGATCAACTCCAAGAAGCATCATCGTAAGATCATTAGTTCCAATAGACACTCCATCTACACCAATTTTGAGAAACTCTTCAAGTTCAAGAGCAGCGGATGGTACTTCAACCATCATGAGCAATTTGAAATCATGAAAAGATGGAAGACCGTACTGACTAACGATCTCTTTTATTTTAACGAGCTCCCAAGGGCGCCTAACAAACGGGATCATCAGATGAATGTTTTGGTAGCCCATCTGCCAGATGTTACGAATCGCAACCAACTCAAGCCCAAAAATATCTGGATTTACTACGTATCGAGATGCTCCACGAAATCCAAGCATGGGGTTTTCTTCTTTCGGTTCATAATGTTCGCCGCCTTTAAGATGGCGGTACTCATTAGTTTTAAAGTCGGTTGCACGATAAATAACAGGTCGAGGATTGAATGCTTTAGCGAACGTAAGAAGGTCGTGAGTTAACTTACGTACAAACTCTGCTTCTTTGTGCTTCGCAATGAGCGACTTTGGGTGTACGCCAATATTTGCGATCATAAACTCAGCTCTGAGTAATCCTACTCCATCAACGTCTAATTTAGCGATTTTCGCAGCTTGTTCTGGCTCTGCCAAATTCACATACACCTTTGTTAGCGTTTTTAAATGTTTATTTATATGTTTGACATTTGATATTTGAGCTTTGGATTTCGATAAAACGCTGCCCTTAAAAACCTCACCCGTTGCACCGTTTACACTTACGATAGTCTCTTTTTTCAGAACGCTTGTGGCATGTTCGGCACCAACAACCGCTGGTATACCAAGTTCACGGGAAACAATCGCTGCATGAGAAGTTCTACCGCCTTTTTCAGTAACGATAGCCGTTGCCCTTTTCATTGCCGGTACATAATCTGGGTTGGTCTGGGGAGCAACGAGAATATCCCCTTTGTGAATTTTGTCTATCTCTGACGGCGAATGGATTATTTTAACCGGACCTATCCCAATTCCAGGAGAAGCAGGCGCTCCAGTTAAGATGGGAATAAGCGTCTTATCCTGCTGACCATTAGCAGCGACATGATCCTTAATGGTCGTGATGGGACGAGACTGAACGATAAAAACATCGCCTCCTTCAATTGCCCACTCAATATCCTGAGGAAAAAAATAGTGAGCCTCAATTTCTTTTACTAAAAGCGCTACCTTTAGAATTTCAGCATCGACTAGTTTTGGAACAAATCCTTCATGCTTTGAAAGTTTTACTTCTCTATTTCCTTTTTTAGATCGAATCAATTTAAGATTTTGATGTTTGATCTCCTTTTTTAGAATGGTTACGGAATTTTTATCAACCTCGTAATGATCAGGAGTAACAGTCCCTTGTACGATATATTCACCAAGTCCAAATACTGCCTCAATGACTACTTTATTCTTATCATTTGTAACAGGATCTATGCTAAAGGCAATTCCTGACTTATCAGACTGCACCATTCGTTGCACAACAGCGGCTAAACCCACTTTGAAGTGATCAAAACCTTGAGTGTGACGATAGTAGACAGCTCGTTCGGTAAACAAAGACGCCCAGCACATTTTTACTTTGTGAAGTAGTTCTAATTCCCCTTGAACATTAAGGTATGTTTCTTGCTGACCGGCAAATGAAGCGCTCGGGAGATCTTCAGCTGTTGCAGAGGATCGAACCGCAACAAGCGGGGATTTGTAAACATGTTTTAGTCGAAGAAACGCCTGAGACAATGGTCCAAGTTGCTTTTTTAAATATTTCTTTTCTTTCTCGACAAGCTCGTGATAATGATCGATTATTTGCACTGCTAACGTATCAGATAGCGTTGCGTCCATTATGCATTTTCGAACGTGAGCTGCGACTTGTTTCAATTCATTAGGATTATCATAATTAATCACAGAAAGTAATTCTTTGATCTTTTTGTCTAAATGTGTTTCCTTGAGAAATGTAAAGTAAGCAGTTGAAGTAACAATAAAACCATAAGGAATAGGGAGGTTTGCCGAAGTCATCTCGCCCAAATTGGCGCCTTTTCCTCCGACAAGTCCGACATCGTGCTTATCAACTTCTTCAAACCACACGATGCTTTCATAAACTTTCGTCATACTCTCAATATACATAATAATGAAGACCAAATTCAATCGTGTTTCAATGAGATCTAGAATCTGTTAAAATTGCTGCTTACTAACCAAATTAGACTAATCTATGGCGCCAATTGAGCAATCAACAAACTATATTCAAAAACCTGAAAAACCAACTAAAATCAAACTGATCAACAGGTTTATGGCAGAATGCACTCCTGAATTTGAAGCTACGTCATTATTATCAATCACTCCGGAGTTTCTTTCGAAAAATGGCATCGACACGTTACTACTTGATGCTGAAGGAACATTTGTGGAGTTTGGAACAATTTATCCAGATCAAAAAATTGCTAGCCACCTAAAAAATCTTAGAACTCAACTACCTCAATTGAAAGTAGCGATTGTTACAAATAAAACAGCAAAGGACCCGGCTTCTTTTGTTACTCTGACTCACTGGGGAGACACAATAAATGCTGACGTTGTGATTACTCCACTTGATCCAAGCTGGCGGAAACCATCATCACGAATGATTCATGAAGCAATGAATTTTTTTCAAGTACCTAGTTCTGAATCGTCAAGTGTGCTTATGGCAGGAGATAAACTAACAGGTGATGTTAGATCAGCAAACAGGGCAAGTATTCGATCAATGATTATCACTCAGATTGTGGGTGTCAACGATCATCTCGGTGATAGACTCGTACGGCGTCCATTTGAAGACAAGTTGTTGAAGTTTGGGCGAATGCGTACAAAATGGCAACCGCTTGGCTTGCATGTGATAAGTGATCCAGAAACCGATCAAATTTTCCAAGGCACAGCTGATATCGAAAGTTCAGATAAACAATTCAGTTGGTGGTCAAAAGAAGACCTATCTCAGGTTACCGAGATCGCCAATAGACTGTATGGATTTGGAATTCAAGTACCGTATGAAATCAAGCACACAATACTAGGAAGTGGATGGCTTTATGAAAATGGAGGAGATGTGGCTGATAAAATTAGCGATGCACAAATTGTCTTTGCGCTTGCTGCTGCTGTTTCTGAGTATCAAGGCAAAAAGGGACGAGCAGCAATGTTTAAGACGCTAAAGACAGCGTGCGATATGTTAGACGGTATGGTAGCAAGAAGAAGTAAAAGAGGTCCAACCAAAAGTGGTGGGGATAAAGATCAGACCGATGACAAAATTGCAGCGCTCATAACAGAAACTGCAATGGTGTTGAAAGATCATCTTTCCCCTGCAGATTTTTTTATTCGATTTGGATCGGACGCGGTTATGAACTCATTTGTCAGAAAAGAACTTGAAAAACGGGGAGTAGATACTGGCTCAGTTATCCCTGGCAAAGTAGCCACTTCTCTTGTTAATGTTGCAGACATTATCTCACCTTTACTAAAAGAGATTGTTCCTGAGCTATCAGAAATAATAGCTAAAATGGCAACGGGTTCCAAGGTTGGAAGAATTCCTCTCAATGCAGACGCAATGAATCGACGTGAAGAGCTTAGGAGAGATCAGATCCCCGAACTTGAGCAAATTTATGCCGAACTAACCCAAGCTGCATAATTTAGTCTTGATTTTCTGCTGTAAATTCATTACAATTTCCTTTGATGAGCCTAAAATATTCGTAAGGCATTATTGGATCGAGCACTAACTCGTCTCCGAACAGCCTACTTTAAATAACTAATAATTTAAATCTAAGAACTAATAATATTTCATGTTAGTTTTTTCGTTTTTAGCTATTAGTTATTTTTGGGCCTGAAGTTTAGCTGGTTGAACACTTCATTTGCAATGAAGAGGTAGGCGGTTCGACTCCGCCCAGGTCCACAGCACTTTAACAATTCGAAATTTTTTTTAACCAAACAGAGAGATGGAAGAATTAATGTTAATGGTGGATGCCTTGGCAGTTTAAGCCGAAGAAGGACGTGTAATCGAGCACGAAAACAACGGTTAGCCCTTAATTAGGCTTTGATCCGTTGGTCTCCGAATGGGACAACCCCATCTTGCGAAAGCAGGATGATCCCGACTTTATTGTCGGGAAGGGAACCTAGGGAACTGAAACATCTAAGTACCTAGAGGAAAAGAAATCATATGAGATTCCGTTAGTAGAGGTGATCGAAAGCGGAACAGTCTAAACTTCGCCTTCGGGCGAGGAGTTGCGGGACCACAGTAGGGAGTAATTTTGATAAAAGAATGTTCTGGAATGAACAACCATAGGAAGTAATAGTCTTGTATTTGAAATCAAAATTACCTCGGTGGGTTTCCCAAGTACCACGAGGCACGGCAAACCTTGTGGGAAACTGGGGCGGTCACGATCCAAGACTAAATA
>CAYHIW010000030.1:0-11908 GCA_964356745.1 uncultured Gammaproteobacteria bacterium
TCAGAAGTGCAGTCATAAACTCAACGGGGTAATTTGCTTTCATATATGCGGTCCAGTATGCAATAAGCGCGTACGATGCAGAGTGGGGTTTATTAAACCCATACGCTGCAAACTTTTCGATAAAATTAAAGATTTTTTCAGCGAGAGGCTTGGAATAACGTTCCGTAAATTTTCGCGTAAATTTCTCTTTCTCGATCTTCATTAGGGACTTTTTCTTTTTTCCCATTGCCATACGAAAGTTATCTGCTTCACTCATCGTGTAACCCGCAAGATCATGTGCTATTTCCATAACCTGTTCTTGATAGACAAGAACTCCGTAGGTCTCTTCAAGCGTTTTTTTGAGATCTTTATGAAGATAACGAACTTTTGAAGGATTTTTCTTACCTTCGAGAAAACTCGGAATAAGTTCCATTGGACCAGGCCTAAAAAGAGCAACCATAGCAATGATGTCGCTAAACTTATTAGGTTCTAGATCTTTTGCAAGCCGTCTCATACCTGATGATTCAAGTTGAAAAACGCCAATCGTATTTCCTGAACTAATGAGCTTATAGCTCTTCTCATCATCAAGCGGTACTTGATGTATGTCTATTTTTATTCCCGATGAATTTTCAACATACTGCAAAGTCTGCTCGAGAATGGTTAAATTTCGAAGACCAAGAAAATCTACTTTAAGTAAGCCAATTGCCTTATTATCTGAAACTGCATTTAGGTCTAGACAATACATATCGTACTGCGTCACAATTCTTCCTTCTTTATTTTCTCTTTGTAGGGGAACATAGTTGGTTAATGGCTTATCGGTTATCACAACCCCCGCGGCATGAGTTGAGGCGTGTCGTGGGAGTCCTTCTAATTTTTTGGCAATTTCAAGCATTTTTTTGGTCTCTTCCTCTGTCTGATAGGCGAACTTCAGGGATGGGGACTCTTCGAGTGCCTGAGCAATAGACATTGAAAAGCCTTGCTTTCCGTGCGGAATCATTTTGGCAATTCTGTCTCCCTGTGAGTACGAATACCCCAGGGCACGGCTCACATCTCGCACGACAAGACGTGCTTCCATAGTTCCAAATGTGATAATCTGCGCGACTTTATCTTCGCCATACTTTGTCTTCACATACTTGAGCACATCGTCACGCCGAATGTCAGCAAAATCAATGTCAATATCAGGGGGTGTTGGCCTTTCAGGATTAAGAAATCGCTCAAAGGGCAGATTGTACAAAAGGGGATTAATATCGGTTATTCCCAGAACAAACGCCACCAAAGAACCAGCTACCGACCCTCTTCCAGGACCAACAGCTATATCATGCTGCTTAGCCCAGTTCACAAAATCCTGAACGATCAAAAAGTAGGTTTGGTAACCACGTGTACAGATGATGTTAAGCTCATACTGCAATCGCTCATTAACAAGCTTCTGATCAAATTCCGCAACACGTCCAATCCGTTCAGCAACAAGTTCTCTCAGATATTCCTCAGCGCTTTGCTTCTTGGGTGTTTCAAAACGAGGCAAAACCCACTTACCATAAGGTAAATCAAGATTACACTCATTTGCAATTTTAATCGCGTTATCATATGCCTCAGGTAGATCAATAAATAATCCCTTCATTTCTTGAGATGACTTGAAATAAAAATCCGGATTTTCATACATTGACATTGGTCGATTCTTTTCTATAATGGTTCTCTGAGTTTGAATACAAAGAAGAACTTCTTGAGCATAGGCATCCTCTTGATTGATGTAATGAATGTCGTTTGTAGCAACAAGAGGGACGTCAAATTTTCTTGAGAGCTTTATGAGTTCTGCGTTTACCTTATCGAGCTCAGGAACGTTTGGATGACGTTGTAATTCAAGATAAAAATCTTTACCAAAAATCGACAAATATCTTTTCAGTACTTTTTCTACTTCAACGTTTTGGTTTTGAAGGATAAGATCTGGAATGTCACCAGACAGACATCCCGAAAGAACAATGAGCCCTTCATGATACTCTTCCAATAAATCAAAGTCTATCCGTGGCTTATAATAAAAACCTTCAAGATGCGCCTTGGTAATAATTTTGAGTAGATTCTGATACCCTGCAAGATTTTTTGCTAAGAGAACTAGATGGTTTTGATCACGCTCTGTATTGGCTTGCTTGTCAAACCTAGATTTCTTGGCTTTATATGCCTCAACTCCGATAATAGGCTTTATTCCGTATTCCTTGGCTTTAATATAGAATTTAAAAGCTCCGTAAAGTGCGCCGTGATCTGTGAGTGCAAGCGCGGTCATTCCCAATTCTTGCGCTTTAGTGAGGAGATCTTCGATTCGGGCCATACCATCGAGTAACGAATATTCCGAATGTGTGTGAAGATGTACGAAGCTCATAAATTTATTTATTCATTGGTCATTTGAGCATTTTCTCATTCAATCTTCAAATGGTTAAATGGTTAAATGGTTAAATAATTAACTGGTTAATTTCTCAAGCAGAATTTTTTTTACTGCTTGAGGGTCTGCTTTTCCTTTCATTTCTTTCATTACTTGGCCAACAAGAAACATTACCGCATTTTCTTTTCCCGCTTTGAAACTATCGACCGCATCCTTATTGTCTTTCAACACCGCTGAGATTAAGGAATCCATTTCAATGTCATCAACTGTATGTACTCGTGATTGATGAGTTAATTGCTCAATAAATTCATCCGCACTCAGTGTTGTAGAAATCCTCTTATTAACTATCGCATTCGATATATCTTGATTTACGTTTTTAGTTTTAAATTGTAACTTTGCACTTTGCACTTTGCACTTTGCACTTACTTGTTCAAAGTACTCTGCGAGTTTTTTATCTCGTGTCAAAATAAACGCATCGGATTCTTTGATTCCAAGTTCAGTAACGTATTTTTTAACTTTTCCAGCGGGTAATTCGGGGACTTTGAGTTCGTCAAGAAATTTCTGTTCAAACTTCATCGGAGGAATGTCTGGTTCGGGAAAATATCGGTAGTCATGAGCTTCTTCTTTACTTCGTTGTGAGAACGTTTTCATTTTGTTTTCGTCAAACCCTCTTGTTTCTTGCAATGGCGTTTCGCCTTTGTCCAAAAGCTCTGCCTGGCGCTTTATTTCGTAATCAATTGCCCGTTTTGCAAAATTAAACGAATTAATATTTTTCACCTCCACTTTATAACTAGGAAGTTCGTCATTATTTGAAATTTGAGCTTTGGAATTTGAAATTAATTTGAGTGATATATTTGGTTCCAACCTCATCGAACCCTTTTCCATATCTGCGTCCGACACTCCGAGATAGCGAATGATCGTGTGTAATTCCTGAAGAAACATCTTGACCTCGTCCGAGTTTGAAAAGTCTGGCTCAGTAACGATTTCAACAAGGGGGACTCCTGATCGATTGAAGTCGACTAATGTCTCTTTTTCTTTGTGAATCAGTTTCCCCGTATCTTCCTCCAAGTGCACTCGCCTAATCCTAAACGTTTTCTCATGAGTTTTTAGTTTTTCGTTTTTCACTTTTAGCTGGAGCCGTCCTTGAACGGCGACCGGCTCATCATATTGTGAGATCTGATAGCCTTTGGGAAGATCTGGATAAAAGTAGTGCTTTCTATCAAATTTGGAATTCTGATTGATTGTGCAATTCAGTGCTTTACCTATAAGAATCGTCCATTCGACAGCTTGTTTATTTGGCACTGGAAGTGCGCCTGGCAGTCCTAGGCAAACTGGGCAGGTGTTTGTATTGGGTTCTTTGTCAAAAAAGTCTGCGTCACACTGACAAAACATCTTGGACTTTGTTCCAAGCTCAACGTGAATCTCAAGACCAATTATTGTTTTATACTTGTTCATCGATTGTAAATTGTTAATAATTAATGGTTAATGGTTAATTGTTAAATTGTTAATCGGGATACATATCGTATAACTTTTGGCGCATGCCAAAAAAATCCGTTTCTTTCTCAAACTGATACCCTAGGTTTAAAATTTCATCCTCTTTAAAGTAATTCCCCATTATTTGCATTCCAATAGGTAAGCCCTTTGAATCTAAACCAACGGGAAGATTAATTGCGGGAATGCCGGCAACCGCAGCGGGTTCATTTAATACGTCCATCGCTTCGCCGAAAAATGGGTACTTTTCAAAGTCTCCTAGTTTCAGTGCGGTAGATGGCGTGGTAGGGGAGAGTATTAAGTCAACGTCGTTAAATGTCTTTTTAAAGTCTTCTATAATTAGTCTTCGAATTTTCTGCGCTTTCTTATAATAAGCGTCGTAGTATCCGTGTGACAAAACATACGAACCTAGCATTACCCTTCTTTTAGCTTCCTCTCCAAACTTGCTTCTATCGTTTCCGTAACGAATTCCGTCATATCTACCTAAATTAGATGACACTTCTGCTCTCTGAAGGATCGTATAAACCGATATGGAATACTTTGGATCTATCAACTTAACCGTTTTTATTTCATGCCCCATCTGACTTAGTGTATTAATACACTGAGTCAATCGAGACTTTGTATCAGGATCTGCAAGTTCCATGTAGTCTTCGCTTATTCCAATCTTAAATTTTTTCTTTTTTTCTAGTTCTTGTCTAAAATCTACAGGCTCCTGAGAAGATGTAGTTGCGTCATACGGATCATTGCCAGCGATGATATTAAGTAGTAAGGCGGCATCTTCAACAGTGGACGTTAATGGTCCTGGACAATCAAAGGATGATCCCATTGCTATAACTCCATATCTCGATACTCGACCGTACGTTGGTTTTAACCCAACGACTCCACACCACGCTGCTGGTTGACGAATAGAACCTGCTGTCTCTGAACCGATTGCTGCTGGAGCGAGATAAGACGCGACTACCGCTGCAGAGCCACCTGATGAACCACCTGCCACTCTTGAATGATCGTGCGGATTTTTGGTTGGACCATAGTCAGATGTTTCTGTTGACGAACCATGAGCCCAAGCATCCATATTTGTTTTACCAAAAACAACTCCTCCTGCATCCTTTATTTTTTTTACTACTGTAGCATCGTAGGGCGGTATGAAGTTATCTAAAACTTGAGAAGCTGCTGTAGTTCTTATATCTTTTGTACAAAAATTATCTTTAAAGGGTATTGGTAATCCCTCCAGCAAACCTTCCTGCTTTTTTTCATGCCGTTCGGGTTCTGTAACAAAGACGTTCAATTCTTTGTTGTGACGCTTTACTCTTTTTATAAAATATTCGCTTATCTCATGTGCAGAAATTTGCTTGGTCTTAACTAGATTAATTAAAGTAGAAAGTGATTTTCCCAAAATTTTCATATTATTTTATCTACAACGAAATACCCGTTTTTTGCTACTTTACTATTTTTAAGTGTATTTTGTTGCGACAAAGCTCTCTCGTTGACTTCACCGTCACTAAAGTAAGCGTTTTGAATGTTAGTTACAGAATGAGCAGTCTCTACATTTTTAGTATCAAGCTCATCAAGGTTGTTCATATAATCTAGCGTTTCTTCTAGTTGTTTTGTCATCTTGGTTTTTTCATCATCCGAGAGTAACAGATTAGAAAGTTTAGCCAATTTATCTACATCTGCTGGTGAGAGAATTTTTTTTGCCATACTGCATTATAGTCAATGTCAGACTAAATTCACAGGCTTTTTGATATACTATGAGGTTAATTTATGGCAAAAGAGCTTTTAGCACCAACACAACCGTACATACCCTCATCTTTTAATGCGGAGACTCGGATTTTTGAGTCAAGACGTCCTCAACATGTTGGCTGGGTGCCAAACCGTATTGCGTTTTCAAAAGGGCTAACTTCTCGTTCTCGCGATAGTCTTATACTCAAATTAAAAAGTCCATCTGGCAAGCTTGTTTTTCCAGGTAATGTACCCATGCAATTTAAACCGGTCTTAAGGATAATTGCAGATCATTACGTTAGTCATGTAAAGAATCGCATCTCTACACTAGTGTATTTTAATTACGATCGTTCATGTGACCAGGATCTAGCCCCCGATCCACACACCGATGGAACTCCAGAATCCCAATTTGATCTATATTCAGTCTCTAGCATAAATCCCACTATGTTCTACATTCAGACCGCTAGATCTCGCTCAAGTGGAGAACGAGATGACTTCGCTAATCTAAATGAAGGGTCTATTTGGCGACCGCAACCATACGAGATTGTTCGTTTTCATAACTTCACCATACATAAATCCGCACCTGCTGTACCTAAACGACGTACTTTTATGAGAGTTGCTTTTGGTGTATGAAAGAAAAATTAATTGTTCCTGAGTTTATAGAATCTAGGCAGCCTACTCATGTTGGCTGGGTGCCAAACCCAGATGAGTTTTCCGAACAATTATTAACGACGTTACGTACTAGCTCTACTTCTATGTTTAGAATAAATCCATTAATGTTTGGACCCTCTTCGGATCCCTCGCTGCCACAATTTGCCGCAACTTTTAAGATAATAATCGACCATTATACGGAACATATTTTAGAACGTGACTCTACGGTAGGATCATTTACTGTTGACCAATCTTTAAATCAACGTCGCATTTCTCGACCACATACAGACGGTACTGAAGATAAATCGGTCATATACTCTGTTTCCGATGTGAATCCCACGATTTTTTACGTTCAAACTGCTAAAATGCGCTCGAGAAATAAACATGCCTTCATTGATCTAAAAGAAGAGTGCGTCTGGCGACCAGAACCATATGAGATTGTTCGTTTTGATGGTTGTACTATACACAAATCTCCACCTGCCGTGCACACATTGCGCACTTTCATTCGAGTTGCTTTTTACCCATGAAAGAAAAATCGATTGTTCCTGAGTTTATAGAATCTAGGCAGCCTACTCATGTTGGCTGGGTGCCAAACCCAGATGAGTTTTCCAAAAAACTCGTTACACAAAGAAGTGGTTCGTATAGGTGGGACAACGACTTTCTTATATTTGACGATATCGCTAAGGTTACCTCATGGCTCCCCATACCAATACTTCACAACCTCGAACATTTCGCACCAACAATTCAAACAATTATCGATTTTCAGCAAGCACATTATGGTCTAACAAATAAAGCGGGAAATTTATATATTTCCCAGTACTACAGGCATTCTCCTCTCCCTTCATCTTGGCATACTGACTATGTTAACAAGACCGGTGTTTCTCTTTACATTGTAAGTAACGATTATCCAACCGAATTTCTCTTAGGCACCTTCTCCTCTCATGCTTCCTCATCCCGGCGGTTGGAGCGCACGGGCACGCTTTGGACTCCTAAGCCTTTTGAGATAGTCAGATACGATTCTCAGACTTTACACAGAAGACCTAGCTTCGAATATTGTGAAAATAGAACGCGGCTTCTTGTTGGTATTCGTGATTTCCCATCCACAATTTAGATCGTAGTGACAATACAAAGAGGGGTTTGTTCAGCTTCTTGGCCCATAGGGTTATCTCTAAATATTTCCTCAATTATTTCATCATCAATATTTGTCGAGTTACCCAAAACATTCCGTCCGAGATCATTTGCGTCTAGCACTACAACACCTCTGAAACCTGGAACGTAGAACATAGAACGTTTGTTGTTTTTTAATTCATCTTCTATGCGCTCTTTTATTTGACGGGCAACAAGATCTGGATTCTTAGGTGCGAGTTTTGCCGAGACATTTGAAGGATATAGCGAATACTCTGTTGGTCCGTCGATTGCAGCAGCTTGCCAACCTGCAATTCGATAAAACACGCCCTTTATTCCGAATGGTTTAGTTATCGCAGAAATAAGCGCGGCTGTCATAATTCTAGGAAGGCCAACTTCTTGTATTGCAAGCTGCATTGTCCAAGGACTTCCTAGACCAATTCCGTAAGGAGTACGAGTTACAAATTTCTGCAGGAATTTTGCCCATACTCCTGGCTTAATATCCCAGATAAAATACGACCTGCCTTGTGCAATCGCAATAATCTTTTCAGAAACAACGACAAACCATTCTTGTGAAACATTGAACTTAGAACTTAGAACGTAGTTAGTGATCTTGGTAACAAAGTCGTCGTTTTTTTGAAACACATCCGTTTTAATCAAATTTCTTTGATATGTTTTTCTATCCACATCAATTTCTTTTTGCACTTTTCGCTTTGCACTTTGCACTTGAGAATTTTTGTCAAAAAATTCTCTGAGCCACATTTCCGTATTCAAAACTCTCCAAAAGGCCATCGAGTCATCGGTCTTACCTTCAATAAATTTCTGAAACATTCGAACAACCTCTTGCTGATCAAAATAAGGTCGGTTAGCAAATGACTCCGAAAGAAAGATCGAATAGATACGATTTTTCATCCGCAAAAACCATTCGTTTTCTGGCGTAGTAAATCCAATTTTATTTCGCCTCTTAACAATTATTCCTGGAAGAAGATCTTTAACTGCATCACGTAGTATTCTTTTATTCCAACCGTTTTTTATGATCGCTTCGTCTGGCATCGAAAAAATAGTTGCCAAAAGATCTTTGTCGAGAAACGGCACTCTTCCTTCGATAGAGAATCTCATACTGTTTCTATCCTCATAACGAAGAAGTGACTGTAGACTGTTCTCAAAAATATCTTGGATTAATCGTTCTTTCAAATTATCATTAATCGTCTCAAATTTCTCATCTCTAAACTGAGTCTTAAACTTCTTGCTCATCATATTTAAATGATTAAATGGTTTAATGATTAAATTAAGCTTCAGCGCAACGTATTTCACAATAACATCGAGCGAAGACAAACTCTCCCATATTAACTTCAACCACTTCCCTTGTTTCTTGAGCTGTCGTAGATATACAAAGTAATACGGTAGGTAACCCGCCATCATCTCATCGGCTCCTTGCCCATCAAGCAATACTTTTACTGATTTTTTTGCTTCGCGCATTACCTGATACTGAGCGTATGGACCGGTACTAATAGTCGGTTCTTCTTGTGTTCGAACAAAGTCCTCGAGGTCAGCAAAGAATTCCTCTGGCTTGGGAAGTACTTTGTGAACATGAATATCTTCTAATTTTTCAGTTAATGCGTCAACGTACTTTTCTTCATCATTCACTGATCCTGGAAAAACAGCAGAATAAGTATTCTGATATTTACCAATAGATTTTGCTTCTTTATCTTTTTCTTGCAAAAGTTTATTCACGACTGCAACAACTGTTGAAGAATCCAAGCCACCAGAAAGACACGTTCCCACAGGAACATCTGAGATCAATCGCAATTTAATCGCCTCCTCAAGTTTTTTCCTAAAATTTAAAACTTTGTCATTCCCGCTCCCCATGTCATTCCCGCGAAAGCGGGAATCCATTTTAGAATACTTCTCAATCTTCATTTTTCCCTTCTCAAAAGTCAGCATCTCACCCGGAAGCAACCTCTCAACTCCCTGAAAAAAAGTCTCCCTTTCATTGTCGTGTACCCGGAATCGAAGATAACGATATAAAATCCGTGCATTTACTTTCTTTTCAATTAAACCAGAGTTAATAATTGGTTTTATTTCTGAAGCAAAAAGAAGTTTGTTATTCACCGAAGAAAAATAAACCGGCTTGATGCCAAACTGATCTCTTGCAAGAATCAGCTTTTTTTTCTTTATATCGTAAATCGCAAGTCCGAACATACCGTTGAAGCGGTCAAACGCATCCACGCCCCATTCTTGATACGCATGAAGAGCAATCTCTGTGTCCGAAGTAGTACTAAAAACATGATTTTTCTTTTTCAACTCTGTTTTCAACTCACGATAATTGTAAATTTCACCGTTATAAACAATTACCAGACTCTTGTCTTCGTTAAAAATAGGCTGATCACCTGTCGTAAGGTCTATTATTGAAAGCCTTCTATTAAGGAGAGTGACTTCGCCGTTAGAATAAATACCTTCGCCATCAGGACCACGATGCTCTAAATCTTTGGAAAGTTGTTTGAGTAAACGATCGTTCTTAGACCCAGTAAAACCTGCTATGCCGCACATATCAACGCGGAGCGTAGAACGTATAACATAGAACGAAATATCTCCAATACATAATACATATATTATACTAACGCCCTAAGTTCTATGATACAAGTTCTATGAAGTTTACATTTCGTGGAGGAGTCTGATACGTTCATCAGCAGGTGGATGAGTACTGAAAAGTGACGAAAACCAAGCTCTCGATCCTTTTTTCTTAAACGGATTAGAAATAAACATATGTGCGTTTGCCCCAGAAGCAGCTCGAAGAGGTATCGGATCAATGGCTATTTTTTTTAAAGCGTCTGCAAGCGCATCTGGATTACGTGTAATGAGAGCTCCCGTTGCATCGGCAAGATATTCACGCTTTCTCGAAATGGCAAGTTGAATAAGAGTCGCGACAATTGGCGTAATAATAAGTGCGAGTATGAAAGCAACAAGAATAATTGGATTTACATTTCGATTATCGTCGTCTCCTCCTATGCCACCCCACCACAGACTTCTCATCAGCCAATCGGTTACAAAAACAAGTGTCCCAACCAACACCGCAACAATTGACGAAAGGAGAATGTCGTAATTTTTGATGTGTCCCATCTCATGCGCAATTACTCCCTCTAGTTCTGAGCGTTTTAAAGTCTTAAGAATTCCTGTTGTCGCGCAGACCACCGCATGTTTTGGATTTCTCCCTGTGGCAAACGCATTAAGAGACTCTGTTTGCATGACGTACAGTCTAGGCGTTGGTAATCCAGACGCTATCGAAATATTTTCGGCGACAGTATAAAAGTCAAAATATGTTTTTTTATCAGCTGGTTTTGCTCCCGTTGTAAAAAGCACAATTTTATCCGAGTAAAAATAGCTTCCGAAACTAGATCCTATTGAAAGAAGAAATCCTAACGCAAGATATGTCTGAACATCTCCGGTTATTTTACCAATCAAGTAAAAGGTAAAGGTAAAAAAAAGAATGAATAATGCAATAAGAAGAAATGTGCGAGCTTTATTGGCAGCAATCTGACTATAGATTGTCATTCTGAAAACTTGACGTCAACCTTTTTTTGTTCTGCTTCGGTAGCAGCAAAGTACGCTTCATCTTTAAATCCAAATACGCCTGCAAGTATGTTGCCTGGGAATGTTTTGGTCTTGGTGTTGTACTCCAAAACATTACTGTTGTAAAACTGTCTTGAGTACGCAACCTTATCTTCGGTGTCTTCGAGCTGACGTTGCAATTCTTGGAAATTAGCATTTGCCTGAAGTTGGGGATACGCTTCTGCTACCGCAAAAACGGATTTTAAAGCTTCTGTAACCATGTTGTTTGCCTTTGCTTTATCTTCAATTGTCTTTGCACCAACAAGAGCTGATCGCGCTTTGGTCACGTTTTCAAAAACGGATTTTTCATGCTTCGCATATCCTTTGACTGTTTCGACAAGATTAGGAATAAGATCTGCACGACGTTTGAGCTGGACATCAATTCCAGAAAGAGCTTCTTTAATTCGTGCTCGTAGAACTACAAAAGAATTATAGGTTCCGATTACGTAGATGATAAGAACCGCGAGTACAACAACCGCAATTACTGTTGAGTTCATAATAAAATTATTATACCATAATCCACTTTTTAAATTCTGCAAGCGAAAGAGTGTTCATTACATTTTTAGACTGTACCCATCCTCGCTGAGAAACAGCTACTCCGTACCTCATATTTTCCATCTGTGATTCTTCGTGAGCGTCTGTATCGATAGTAAAACTGCAGCCTAGATCTAAAGCACGTTTAACAAGAGAGTCTGGTAGATCAAGTCTTTCGGGCCAGGAATTAATTTCCAATGCAATGTTCTTCTTACTACAAAATTCAAAAATTTTGTCCCAGTCCAGATCAATTCCGTCTCGTTTACCAATAAGTCTTGCAGTTGGATGACCAAATATCTTCACTTTTGGTTGAGCTAGTGCTTGCAGTACTCTTGCGGTCATCTCTTTATAATGCATCGTGAATGCACTGTGTACCGAAACTACCATGTAATCAAGATGCTCAATGGCGCTATCAGGGATTGCCAGTTT
>CAYHIW010000031.1:0-10673 GCA_964356745.1 uncultured Gammaproteobacteria bacterium
ATTCTCACGACCAAAGATGGAAAAGCAATTGTATTTAATGAGTCTGAAATAAGAACAACCGGTAGGGCATCTATGGGAGTTAGAGGAATCCACATTGAAGCAACTGATTTTGTCGTATCGGCTGATACGTTTGGCGCGGAAGAATTTCAAAAAGATATTTTTGTAATTGGAGAACGCGGTATTGGGAAAAAAACAAAATTATCTTTCTTTAAAGGACAACATCGTGGAGGAAAAGGCGTAAAAATAGCCTCGGTTGATGAAAAAATGGGGAAAATTGCTTTTGTTGAGATCATTAATCCTGGACTTACCGATCTTATTATGACAAGCAGTACCGGACAGATTGTCAAGATTCCACTAAGCTCGATCCCATCCCGATCCAGAACCGCCAAGGGCGTTATTCTTATGAGATTTTCTCAAAATAAAAAGGACCATATCGTTGGAGCAACCTTTATTTAACCTTCAATTTGTGGTATAATTAGGCTCTATTTATGAAAGTCCCGTGCGAGGAAATATCCAATTCTCTGAGGACTAAACTCAAAAAACAAGTCTCAATTCTCAAAAAAAGAGGAAAGATCAAGCTTGTTACTGTTCTTGTGGGCGAGTCTAAAGAACAAGAATCTTTCGTTAAAATTAAACAAACTGTCGCCAAACTCATTGGTATTGATTTCGAATTTAAGTATTTTAAGGAAGAGCCCTCATTCACGACATTCATAAGCTATCTAAAAGAAGTCTCATCTGCCAAAGAAACAAGCGGCATTATCGTTCAACAACCATTACCGACTCGTTTACAAACCGACACAATCTACAACTTTATTCCTCCCGACAAAGAGATTGAAGGTCATCATCCAAAATCAAAAAGCCTCCCTCCTTTAGGACTGGCAGTTTTAACAGCGCTAAAATATATTTATCTTGATAATAAAGTTAGCGATAAGCTTTTTGTAAATATGGACCATGATAAAAATAATTTTAAGAACGTTCTAAAAAATAAAAAGATTGTTCTTGTTGGACGAGGAATGACTGCTGGACTACCAATTGGTAAAACACTGTCAACCTTTAAAATAAATTATATTAACATAAGCAGCTCAACATTTGATCCGGCACAATACTACAAAGATGCAGACGTAATCATTACTGCAGTTGGGAAAAAAATAATAACACCTGAACTTCTTAAACCTGGAGTTATTCTTCTTAATGTTGGAGTGCATCATCTATCTGGAAAACTACTGGGAGATTATGACGAAAAAGATATAAAATCAATCGCTAGTTATTACACAACAACACCCAAAGGACTTGGCCCTATTGACGTTCTTTATCTCTACAAGAATCTTCTTGATGCAGTTGCTGCACGAAGATGAAAAAAATCTTCATAATTACTGGTCAAACTGCAACTGGTAAAACGGCTCTCGCAATAAAGCTTGCTCAAAAACACAAAGGAGAGATTGTGAATTCCGACTCAAGACACGTTTATAAACAGCTTGATATTGTATCTGGGAAAGATCTAGAAACACTAGAAAACATTCCTCATCACTTATTTAGCATCATTGATCCTGAAAAAGATTTTTCCTCTTATGACTGGTCACAACGTGCGACTCAGTGTATTAATACACTAAGTCAGAGAGATGTTGCACCGATTCTGGTTGGAGGATCGTACTTTTATATAAAGCATCTTTTAGATGGAGTACGAACAGAAGGGACTCCTGCAGATTGGAATTTGCGAAACAAACTAAATAAAATGACCGTGAAAGAATTACAAAAACGTGCGTCTCAATTAATTAATGAATTGAAACAAAAAAATGAAATGAATCAAAGCGATTGGAATAATCCCCGAAGATTAATACGAAAGATAGAAATCCTCTCAAGTAAGCATACCGACCCGGTGGGTGTACCGCTATCTCACCGAGGCGATGAATTTGGCAAAATAGAGATAGTTGGACTTCGACACCAATCAAAGGAATTATTGACAGAAAGAATCAAAAAAAGAGTTGCTAAACGAATAAATCAAGGAGCGTTCAAGGAAGTAGAAGATCTAATCAAAAAAGGTTATGATCGTGATACTCCAGGACTTATGACAATCGGCTATCAACAAATTGTGAAATTTCTTAAGGGCGAAATTACAGAAGCAAAAGCTATAGAAGATTGGATTAACAAAGAAACTCAGTATGCTAAACGACAATATTCGTTCATGAAAACAAATCCAAACATTAAATGGACAGAAGTTTAACGAGATCTGTTAAATAATTTTAAGAAAGCTTCTTTTGGCACCTCAACTTTACCGATCATTTTCATTCTTTTTTTTCCTTCTTTTTGTTTTTCTAAAAGCTTCTTCTTACGCCCAACATCCCCAGCTCCCACTACCTTGCCGCTTTTAATAAGAACGTCTTTACGAAACGGAGCAAGCCGTTCTGACGCAATAATCTTACCTTTATACTGCGCCTGAATTTTAATTTCATATTGTTGCCTATGAATGACTTCACGCAAACGTCTCGTTAAAAACTGAGCTTTTTCCTGAGCTCTTTCTTGAGCGATAATTTCTGAAAATTCTTCTATCGGATCACCGTTGATCAATACCGAAAGCTTGTCTGCCTTTACTGCCTCGTACCGAATAATCTCCCAATCAAGAGATGCAAATCCCGAACTTACGCTCTTTAACCTATCAAAGAAATCTGAGATTAATTCGGCTAATGGCATTTCATAAATTAATGTTGTTTGATTTTTATTATCCATAGTAATAAATCTTGATCGATACTCTTGACAAAGATTCATTACTGGTCCTTGATATGCTTGTGGAGTCACAATCAAAATCTTCACATACGGTTCAAGAAAAACATTATTCTCTTTTTTAAACTCTATTTGAGGGGGTGTAAGAACCAAATGTAACTCATACTCACGTTCCAATCTTTCTCGAACAACATCGGCATGTAAAAGTCCTAGGAATCCAACACGAAACCCTGCGCCAAGTGCCTGGCTATAAATAGAAGCGAACTCTAATGAAGAATCGTTGAGATATAGTTTCTCAAGTGCTTTTTTAAGATTTTCATAATCAGCGGTGTCAGTAGGGAATATCGATGCAAAAACCATTGGCTTGACTTTTTTATATCCTGCAAGATCTGCTTGATTACTTTTACGGTGAATTATCGTATCTCCTACACGAACCTGATGAATGTCCTTTAAATTTGTCACAATATATCCAATATCACCTGCGCTCAACGATTCTTTTTGAACAAGATCTGGAACGAAAACACCAACCTCGCTAACCTCAAACTCCGCGTGTTGAGCACATAGCTTTGCTTTTGTTTTTTTTGAAACCGTTCCTTCAAGAACTCTCACAAATGCAATAACTCCCTTGTGCGAATCGTAATACGAGTCAAAAATGAGAGCTCTAAGATCTTCAGGTTTAGGATCAACTTGCATGTTAGGTTTTGGCGTCAACTTAATAATTTCATCAAGTAACTCCTTAACGCCTCGCCCAGTCTTTGCGGAGATTTCAAAGATTGAGTCTTCTTGTATCCCTAGAAAGTCCGCAAGCTGCTGCTTGGTACCTTGTACATCTGCGCTAGGAAGATCTACTTTATTGACAGCCGGAATAATAACAAGATTTTTATCTAATGCTTTATATGCATTTGAAATTGTCTGAGCCTGAATCCCTTGAGTCGCATCGACAAGAAGAACTACGCCTTCAACACAAGCAAGAGTTCGCTCAACCTCATAGGAAAAATCAACATGACCGGGAGTATCAATCAAATTTAACGTATAACTTATATCTTGTAACGTGTAACTCATTCTGACTGGGGCAAGTTTTATTGTTATTCCTCTTTCTCGAGATATTGGATTACGATCAAGAAGTTGATCTTCATGCGAGTCCTTATTTACCGTTCCTGTCAGCTCTAGAAAACGGTCGGCAAGTGTTGACTTGCCATGATCAACATGTGCGATAATTGCGAAGTTCCGAATGTTAATTATGTCATTTTTCATATCGTTACAATCTTGATTGTCGTCACGCCTCCTTCAACACCCCAAACATCTCCAAATAAGAAAATCACTTCATCACCGCTTTCGAGCAACTTTTTATCAAGTAATATTTTTGAAGCTTTTCTCATATCTCCATTTTGCAACTCTCTAAGTAATGGTTCAGCTACGTCCATCATGAATGGATATACTCCATAATTAATTGTCAAAACGGTTGCTGTTTGCTTGGTAGGAACAAGAGCAAAAATGGGAATTTGCGGACGATATCTTGATAAAGTACGAGCTGTTTTACCTGTCTGAGTTAGTATGATAAATGCTTTTATTTTTTTTCGCTTTCTATATTGAAAATACAGATTGTATGCAGCATCACAAAGAAGCTCTGTTTGATCGTGCACATCATAGTCATGTCTCAATCTAACGTCATCGTTTGTGATCTTTTCAGAAAACATAACAGCTCTACTCATTGTCGCAACGGCTTTTGAAGGATGTGCCCCAATTGCTGTTTCTGCAGATAGCATAACAGCATCAGTTAAATCAAATGTTGCATTGGCTACATCCGAAATCTCTGCTCGAGTAGGGTATGGGTTTTCAATCATCGACTCAAGCATTTGAGTTGCGGTAATAACCGGAACTCCCTTTTCCAAACACTCTTTTATAATCATCTTTTGAAAATAGGGAACCTCTTCAAACGGAAACTCAACACCCAAGTCACCCCGAGCAACCATCACGATGTCCGCTACCTCAACTATCGAAGCGAGATTTTGAATTGCTTTTTGTGTCTCAATTTTTGCCACAATTTTAGAACTAACTCCATGTTTATTCATTTGATCTTTTAAAGATTTTATGTCTTCAGAAGATCTAACAAAAGAAAGAGCGACGTAGTCAATCTTATGTCTTCCTGCAAGCTCTAATCCTTTTAGATCTCTGTCAACCAGAAGCTCTACTGGGAAATTTCCTCCTGGCACAATGAGCGTTTTTCTATTGCCAAGTTTTCCTGACGATTTGGCAAGTAACCCAAGCTCTCCATTTTTTCTCACAATTTCAAAATCAAATGCTCCGTCATCAACCACTGCTTTTTGCCCTTCTTTAAGGTGAGAATAAACTTCCGGATGTGTTAAAGAAATTTCACACCCATCACCAAGCGAATACCATTTACCTTCAACAATGTTTAGGCTGTCAGTTTTTAATAAGATTCGAATTTCTGGTCCTTGCAGATCAATGAGAGTCCCTACAAGCAAATTATTCTTCTGTGCAACAGTTCGAACTTTCTGAATCATTGTTTCGTGCCACTCGACAGTATTATGTTTAAAATTAAAACGGAAAATATTAACACCTTTAAGTATCAGTTTTTCTATCAGTTCCTCACTCTCGCACGAAGGACCGAGAGTAGCAATTATTTTGGTAAGTTTCACGTATATATTATATACCAATGCGCTGTTATAATGATCAATACTACAATCTATGCTAAGAAAATTTTGGGGCAATACATTTATCAGAGGAGGAGCAATTTTTACCATCGCATCTTTTTTTACGAGTTTTATAAACTATCTTTTTAATTTACTTTCTGCACGAGCGCTCGGACCTTCTGGCTTTGGAGAAATTACGACTCTATTTTCGTATGCAACGATATTTTCTGTTCCAACCGTCGTTGTCTCGCTTGTTATTATTGGGAAAATTGGCTCAAGAGGTAAGAACGCTTCAAGCTATTCTTTAGGCATTCTCCGCTGGTTTTTATCACGACTAAAATATTGGTCATGGTTAGGTGTTCTCGTAATTTTTATCATCCCATTTGTTCCAAAAATAACCAACCTCTCGGTAATTACCGGTTACTTTTTAATACCGTTAGTACTATTTACATTCATAGGTGCTTTTTACGCAGCACTACTTCAAGGTCTTCAACTTTTTACCTGGTTTTCGATAATCAGCATACTTGCAGTTTCTCTAAAGTTATTTGGTGCGGTACTTGTTACTTTAGGAATTGATGGTTTACTAACAATTGTTTTTTTTCTTTTTTTGTCATTTTTTATTCCTCTCATTCTGTCACACAAACTCATTACTAAACATCTTTTAAAAAGTGCTCACTCCCATTCATATCACATACAAAAAAGAGTATATCAGGCACTTTGGAGTAAACAATTAATAATAACGCTATTCTCGATTCTTGCAATTACTATGTTTAATAACATCGATGTTATTTATGCAAAGAAGATTTTAAGCGCCCATGATGCTGGAATTTACAGCTCCTGGAGTTTATTTGCGAAAATTATTATCTATTTTGTTGGACCGTTATCTTCTATTGCGTACATATTTTTCTCTGACAAAGATAATGAAAAACATCAAGAAAGAGTGCTTTTTATTTCGCTTGCTCTTTTAGTGATAATTGGTTTTATGAGCTATATATTTTATTCCGTTTTTTCACTATTTTTTATTCGTTTCTTTTTTGGTCCAAAATATGATTCTGTTGCTCCTTTTTTAACACAGGCAAGTATCTTTGGCTCATTATATGCACTAGTAACATTTATGAATAATTATTTCATATCAAAAAATAGCATGCGGGCACTGCTTTTATTGTTTGCCATGCCCGTTTACATCATTGCTCTTATCACCATCTCAAAATCTATGTCTAACATCATTATGTTAAATGTTATTTTTGCAGCGATTGTTACATTAGCTTATTTTATTGCATGCGTAACTCCGTTTATCTATAATAGCAACCATGGAAAAAAGAAATAACGAACACTTTCTAAGCCTTATCATTCCTGTTTATAAGCAAGAAAAAACGATCGTTAAAAATATCAAACATATTTGTTCTGTGCTGAACAATATTAGGTACGATTATGAAATTATAGCTGTAGTAGATGGACTCACTGATTCTTCGCTAAAAAAAATCAAACAAGCCAAAATTCCAAAAGTAAAGACGCTCGGATACATTAAGAATCAAGGTAAGTCGTACGCCATCCGACTTGGCATGACTAAAGCGAGGGGAGATTACGTAATGTTTCTTGATTCAGGAATGGAGATTGACCCAAATGGAATATCTATGCTTCTTGAACATATGGAGTGGTACAACGCAGATATAATTGTCGGTTCAAAAAGACATCCTGCTTCATATGTAATGTATCCGTTAGTACGCAAGGTTCTCAGTTATGGTTACTATCAATTAGTGAGAATCTTATTTAGCATAAAAGTAAAAGACACGCAGGCTGGAATTAAGGTTTTTAGAAGAAAAACACTCGAAAAGATTCTACCAAATCTCATGGAAAGACAGTTCGCAGGAGATCTTGAAATGTTGGTTGCGGCTGATACCATGGGATTTAAACGTATTTATGAAGCTCCTATTAAGATGGATTATGAGGTGGCGTCTTTCACATCCGCGGCAACATTTCAGGCGATTCGAGGTATTTTTATAGACACTCTTGCCATTTATTATAGGAAAAATCTTACTAACCACTATAAAAAGCATCGTAAGAAATGAAAAAAAATCCTACAGTCTCAGTTATTATTCCTGTAAGGAATCTTTCACATAGTCTACTTCATGAAAATCTTCCTGAACTAGCCAAACAAACATTCAAGAACTTTGAGATTATCATTCTTCCTAATAAACCCTCTCAATATGATCTGTCGCTTACTAAAAAGTATAAAAATTTACGCGTTTTTCCCACAGACACCACGACGAGACCTGCTCAAAAAAGAGACGCTGGCGTCAAACATTCTAAAGGTAACATCATTGCGTTTATTGACGACGACGCATACCCCGATAAAAATTGGCTCGAAAATGCAGTGAAACTTTTTAATAAAAAAGATGTAGTAGCGGTGTGTGGTCCGGGAATACTTCCTGCAAACACAAATCTGTGGGAAAAAATATTTGATGAGATGCTCAAAACATGGATTGGAGCAGGGGGGCATCAATATCGATTTACTAAACAAAAAACTCGCTTAGTAAATGACTTTCCTTCCATGAACTTTTTCATTAAAAAACATATTTTTTTAAAACTTGGTGGATTTAATAATAACTACTGGCCGGGAGAAGACAGCAAATTATGTAATGATGTTATCGTTAAGGAAAAGGGGAGAATTTTATATAGTCCGAGGGTTGTCGTATCCCATCACAGGAGAAATAATTTAACAGCCTTCTTAAAGCAACATGCTCAATATGGATTTCATCGGGGAGCATTTTTCGCTCATGGAGACCAAAACTCAAGAAGCTTAGCTTATCTTATCCCTTCTTTATTTACTCTTTACATTATAGCTTCTACTTCTTATTTCGCTTCTATTATTGTTTCAGGAAAGCAGTTGCAAAACGTATATTTGATTTTCACTCCTCTCTTGATTTATTGTATACTAATAGCGCATCTCATGATAAAAGCAATAATAAATACCAAAAACATCATCATTGGTCTGGGAGCAGCACTAAGTCTTTTTTTAACACACATCGTCTACGGAACCATGTTTATAAAAGGTTTTATTAAAGGACTCAACGCATCAGCAAATATCTATGAGTAAATCAAACATTCAAACGATTAAGAGAGGCGATATCGAAATTAAGATCATTCGCGACTTATGTATAAGCGCTGCTACCTGCATTGTGTATGCCCCAAGTACGTTTGATCTCGATGAAGATAACATCGCTATTATTAAAGAGGGTGATTGGGATAAGCTTGAAAAAATTATTGCCGCTGCACAATCATGTCCTGTTGTTGCAATAGAAATATACAACAAGGGTAAGAAAATCCATCCAAAATAATATGTTACCAGCATTTTTAATTACCTATAGAGAGGTTATAGAAGCTTCGCTCATTGTTGCAACTATTCTTGGAATTCTTACCAAATTAGGACAAAAAAATCAGATAAAAACCGTTTGGTTTGCTACTGGTGCAGCTACGTTAGTAAGTATATCACTGCTTATTTTAGGCAGTATTCTTGGATTTAATGTTCAGAAAATCTATTCAGGCAAGGTGGAAGAGACCATCGAAGGAATCTTCATGGTAATGTCAGCCATCTTCATCACCTGGGCTGTTTTTTTTCTTCACAAATACTTTTCACGTAAAAAAATCCATCTCATTAAGAAAATTAAGGAGCAGGTAGAGAAAGAGGAGCAAAGAGGGTTGTTTCTGCTCGTTTTTTCTGCAGTTTTTCGCGAAGGGTTTGAAATTGTATTATTTCTTTCGACAATTTATTTCTCTTCAGATCCGCAAAGTATTCTTACGGGATTTATTGGCGGCACAGTTCTTGGACTTTTAACCTCTTCATTACTTTTTGCCGCAACGCTTAGACTTCCTGTTTTCTATGCATTTCGAACAACAAGTATTCTCTTAATTTTGTTTGCTGCGGGACTTTTTGCACGCGGGGCACATGAGTTTGCTGAAGTAGGCATTATTCCAGAAATCGGCAAGATCACATTCGTATTTATTCCATCAACCGCAACCTACATGGGAAACATCATTAAAACTATTTTTGGATTAACAAGGAATATGGATGTCGTCCAGGTTTCGCTTTATTCCACCTACACTTTTTTTATGCTCTGGTGGGTGTTTTTCAAAAAACGTTATCAAAACGCAACGGGTTGACTTTTTTAACTCAGGTTGTCATACTATTAGGCAATGGCTGTACTCAAAAAAAATGCCAAAAACGTACTTCGTAAAACAACCAATACTCGCGGTGTTCCCATTAAGAAAATTAAGGATATCGTTGTTGTAGTAGGCTATCCTCCAATTGAATCAAAAAAGGGAGTTGCTCTTTTATCTCAAAATAGGCAGTTTCAGTATTTTAATGCAGCTACCTACATCTATCCAATGGTTCCAGCTTACGCAGCCTCAAACTTACAACATCATGGCTATAAAGTATATTGGATGGACGGAATATCGGAGAAGAAAAAATACGATCAATGGATTGACGAGCTTGCAGCCACGGGTGCAGACTATCTGATGGTTGAAACCAAGTCGCCAATCGTCAAAACCCATTGGAAGCAAATCAATGATATAAAAGAAAAACTTCCTCATTTAAAATTGGTGTGGGTAGGGGACCATGTTAGTTATTTACCTTTAGAATTGTTTGAAAACAGTAATCTTGACTACGCAATTACTGGAGGGGATTATGATTTTATGATCGTCAATCTTCTTAACCATATCTATATGGGAGAAGAACTAGAGGGTGGCGTATACTGGAGATCTACCAATAAAGACATTAAAGCAAAACCCAAGGGAATTTCTATTTTAAAAACAAAAGATAAGGTCTATAATTCAGGTCCAGCATCTCTTAAACACAATCTTGATACGCTCCCATTTGTCGATCGCGATCTGACCAAATGGGAACTTTACGCATATGAAAATGGTAATTATAAATATACTCCAGCAACTTACATGTACTCGGGACGTGATTGTTGGTGGAACCGTTGTACGTTTTGCGTGTGGGATCACACAATAAATCCCATTGGATCATATCGCAGCTTCTCACCAGAACGATTATTTGCAGAAGTAAAACACGTAGTAGACAAATATGGCGTAAAAGAAATATTCGACGATGCGGGAACAATGTTTATCGGACCAAAATTGAAAAAATTCTGCGAATTACTGATAAAAAGTGGCTATAATAAAAAAGTTCGGTACGGATGTAATATGCGATTTAATGCCTTGAATCAAGAATACTATGATCTTATGGGAAAAGCTCGCTTTCGATTCATTCTTTATGGAATGGAGTCCGGCAATCAA
>CAYHIW010000032.1:0-10328 GCA_964356745.1 uncultured Gammaproteobacteria bacterium
ATACTAAAACTATGAGAAACTGGGTAAAGATTATCATTCTATTTGTAATAGTTTTTTCAATCATCACATCCCACACTCAAGCGCAGGGACTTGCCGAATGCGATCTTTGCGGATACTGCAAATCAAAAAGCACAACAACACAATCTGTTCCAGATAATTGGCTTGAGTGTAAAGAGTGTTTATACCCTGAGGCTCGTGAAACTCCGTTTGGGGGAGACACGCTGAAATTAATCAAAAATAATCGGGGAGAGAACGAAGCTCCCACTCCGGTTCCTGGGAAGTCCTACACTTCTCTTGGATGTCTTGACTCTGGTGGTCTTGGGGGTTTTACTCAAGAGGGAGCTGCGGGAAACGTCATTCAAACACTATTAACAATAGTTTTTAGTTTGGCAAGCGGCGTTGCGCTTCTTTACATCTTCCATGGAGCGTTTGTTATTTTGACTTCGGGTGGCAACTCAGAACGATTATTGTATGGAAAACGAGTGGTGTCTGCGGCAATAATAGGTCTTGTTTTTTCTTTGTTCTCTGTGTTTATTGTGAATTTTATTGGAGGCAAGGTTCTTCTTATTCCAGGGTTTTAAGACTTCTTTCTTAAGTAGACTCCTGTTGCAAAGACCGAGATGAGTGTCGGGAAAAATACTATAGAAACTCCTGTTTTGGGTATTTGCTGAGGTTTTGGTTTGGTTTGGGTTTGAACCTTGGTTGGAGTGGGGGAGGACTGCGTTGGGGTTTTGGTTGAAGTTGGAGGTTTGGTTTTGGTTATGGTTGGCTTTGAAGAATTAGTTGTTTGTAAAAAGGGCAAAAGATTTTTGCCGGAACTGAATCCTCGAGTAGCGACAACTATGAACACTACAACCACAACGAGACCCAACACGAAAGAGAGTGTCTTATTAAAGGATTCCATATTTTAAGTATATCATTATAGGATATGTTTGACAATATCAAAATCCAAATTTCAAATTTCAAATTTGAAACTTGGTATGATTAGATATGCCCGAAGAAGCTCAAAAAGAAAACCCTCAAGTTATCTTCACGTGGGAGGCTCCTTTAAGACCGTATGTAAAAAGGAGCTCGGAGGTCATACGCTTCTACATCGCTCTTGCCATTCTCATAACGTTAATTGTCTTTTTTTTCGGTGATTACATTCTTCTCATTCCTATTTGGGGGCTTATGTTTATTTTTTACGTATTTACCGTCACTCCTCCACACGCAGTTACTCACAAAATTACGAAGTTTGGTGTTGAAACAAGTGGTCATACGTTTCGCTTTGAAGATTTAGCTTATTTTTATTTTTCTCACCGTTTTGGATTCGTCATTTTAACACTCGTGACACACGCACCATTTTATTACCACGCATACCTTGTTGTTCCAGATCAAGAAACCAAGCGGCGAATAACTACCCTTCTCGCAGAACACGTTGTATACGAAGAGTCACCGAAGAAGACGTTCACCGATAGACTTATTGATTCTTTTACGAAACTTGTTCCTCACGAACAAACGCAAGAAGCTTCTTTCCAAAAACCTGAGCTTCAATCTCATGAACTCCAAACTTCCGACCCCACTCAATCACCCCTTCATCAGCCGACACCAGAAACCCATCAAGCTCCTTCGCAAGAACAATAACATCAAGATCGGCTAAACTATCAAGAAAGCCGGTTCGCGTAGCGTTTCTGTAGCGAGCTCTTAAATTTGCAGTGTGTTTTCCAACGGCTATTTCAAATTCTTTTTTATTATTTGGATCCGGGATTGTTTTGTTTTTTACTGCCCCAACAAGCTCTTCCTCCGCAATAGTCAAACCTCTATATGAACGTTGCCTTATGTCGTCAATAATATTGTAAAATGTTGATGCGGGAAATTGAATATTGGTGATTGTTGGAGATTTTATATTGACGTATTCAAGAAATGTTTTTGCTGTTGGAAGGGATTGAGAATCAAAAAAACCTAAAAACTCATCAACAATACGTGGTGGCATGTATATTTCTCCCTTTTTTTGGTTTTTCATAATTCTTGCGGCTTTTGTTATATTTTCAAGCACTTCTTTGGTGTTTTTACCCATATTAAGACCTGGCTCCATATTAAAAAAGAGGTTAGTATCAAGGATGTATTGCTCCATAGTCGTAGTATACATTAATTAGCCCTTGAATATTATTGTGTAAATGTTTATTATTTGTGGATAATTTATCCACAATAACATATGTTGGCTTCATTTTGGGAACAGTTTTTACAATATATTTCGGCGGAAAAGGAAAGTAATCCTATTTTTTACTCTCTTTTGAAACAATTAAAACCTGTTGAGATAGGAGAAAAAAAGGTGGTTTTGAGCTGTTCAAATCAAGGGGTGGCACTTTTTCTTCAAAAAAAACTCGCTCTGTTGGAAAAACACCTCTCTCTCTTCCTAAACAAAAAAACAACTATTGAGGTTGTACTTGAGGAGAAAAAAAAGCAAGTCAAGGCTCCTTTGTTGAATTTTGAACCTTCAATTGAGGATGTTTTTAAAAAGGCGGGTCTTAATGATTCTTATACTTTTGATAGCTTTGCGGTTTCGTCAAGCAATCAGGTTGCCTACGCGGCGGCAAACGCTGTCTCAGACCATCTCGGTAAGGCATACAATCCTCTTTTGCTTTATGGTGGGGTTGGTGTTGGAAAAACCCATATCGCACAGGCTGTTGCGCGCCACTCCCTTGAGAAAAACCAAAATAAAAAAGTCTTCTTTTGTCCTGGGGACTTGTTTACTAATGAGCTTATTGAGTCTATTCGGGAAAAAACAACGATGAAGTTTCGGAAAAAATACCGCAATTTAGACTTGTTAATTGTTGACGATGTACAGTTTATTGCCGGGAAAGTGACGGTCCAAGAAGAGTTTTTCCATACTTTTAATAATATTATTTCTGCTGGGAAGCAGGTTATTTTAACCTCAGATAGACACCCTCGTGAAATTAAAAATCTCGAAGAGAGGCTCCGATCACGTTTTTCTGGAGGGCTCACTGTTGACATAGGGCAACCTGACTTTGAACTCCGCACAGCGATCTTACTCATCAAGGCAAAAGAAAAAAACATTCAAATAGATCTTGAGAGTGCCAAGTTGATAGCAGAGCAGGTTCAAGAGTCTCGATCTCTTGAGGGAGTTCTTCTTTCGATATACGCTAAAACGTTAACGGGTGGTGGTGTGGTAAATTTAGAAGCTGTTGAGGCTTTTTTTTCATCCCGCTCTCTTACTGATAAGAAGAATATTAGCCCAAACGATGTTATTAAAACTGTTTGTATGTATTATGATATTAAACAAACCCATATTAAGAGTAGTCAGCGTTCTGAGCGTTTCTCGCTCCCTCGTCAGATAGTAATGTTTTTTTTAAGAAATAGCCTTGGTTTAACGTTTGAAGAGATTGCCCGTTTATTAAAAAAGAAGGATCATACGACTATTATTCATGGCGTTGAGAAAATCAAGAAAATGATCACTAAAGACGTTGTTTTTAAGCAAGAGGTTGACAGATTAAGCCAATCGATACACATTTCAACATAGTTTCCACAGAGTATAAACCTGGTAAAAAACGTGTGCGTCTTGTGTTGAAAATACAAATCAATTTATATACACTTATCCACGCGCTCTAATACTACTAAATATAAATATATATCTATGAAGATAACATTAGACAAAGATTTGTTTTTGGAAAGATTAACAAACGCATCGAAGTTTACCTCTCAGAAACTTTCTTCTGAAGGGTTTCTTCAAGGAGTTCTCGTGGAGATCTCGGGAGAGATAATGGGGCTTTACTCAACAAACCTGAATTCATACTACCACACAACTCTAAAAGTAAAAACAAGCGGAGAAGGGCGGCTCGTTATTGACCCAAGAAAAACAATCGAATTTCTTTCTCTTCTACCAGTAGGCGACATAGAGCTCCAAGCGGAAGAAACAAAACTAGTTATAAAACAAGGGAGTAAAAGTGGTACTTTTTCACTTCAAAAAGAGGGAGACTTCCCTAAACCTCCAACACTAAAAGAAAAAGAAGTGGGAATCCCCACAACTCTTTTATTAGACACTATCGGAAAAATTTTCTTCGCTGCGTCAAATGACGAAGCAAGGCCTGTTTTAACAGGAATCAATTTTATCGCTCAAGACGGGCAGATGGTTGTTGTTTCTACCGACGGTTTTCGGTTATCTTTGTTAAAACTTTCAAAATCAGTAAAAATCCCCCAAATGCTTATACCAAGAGACTTTCTTGAAGAAATATCAAGACACATAAAAAACGAAAAAGAAGTAAAAATGGTGTTCTCAGAAAACGAAAAAATAGTTCGTATAACAACCTCTAAAGAGGAGTTTTACACAAGGTTAATCGAAGGAGAATTTCCACCGTTTGAAAAAGTAATTCCAACAGAGCACAAAACAAGAATAATACTAGATAGGGCAGAACTTTTGAGAAACGCTCGGTTAATGGCTGTTTTCGCACGTGAGTTTTCAAATATACTCATATTCGAAGTAAAAAAAGACACTCTTATTATCAAGCCTAAAACCGACGAAGGAGTTGATAATAAAACCGAACAAGAAGGAGAAGTTAAGGGAGAAGAGCAAAGCGTTGCATTTAACTCAAAATTTCTCTTAGACGTATTAAATAATAGTTCAAAGAAGAAAATCATTATTGAAATTTTAAGACCGGACGCACCCGTTGTTTTTAAAGAAGAAGGAGTCGAAGATTTTATTCACATCATCATGCCAGTTCGCATTCAAACTTAAAGTTCGTTGAGTTTTTCCTTCGTGTCATTTGAATTACCGACAATCTGCAAAAAACGCTCGGTTGAAGAAAGGCGTTTGTGACCAACCACCTTGGCAATATAATTTATAGAAAAACCACTCATAAGTTGATGAGCTATAAATGTATTTCTAAAGTCATTTACCGTTGCGTTTTCAATACTTACTTCTTTAAAGCAACGAGTAATAATTTGTCTAATATTTCTAATTAAAAGAGGTTTACCGGTTCGGGTAATAAATAAATAATCATCAACATTTCCATTCGACCGACTCTTAACATAATCATCAATAGCTTTTTTAACAGCCTTATTTAGTGGCACTTCTCTCTCGCTGGTTTTGCTATAAGGACGAACGTATAGAGAGTCTTTTTTAACGTCTGATATTTTTAAATTGGTTAATTCTCCAATACGAATACCGGTTTGCAAAAGAATTTCAACAATAGCATATGTTCGAAGATCGTCTTTTGCAACGTCTCTAATCGCGCGATACTCCAACTTACTAAAAATACGAGGAAGCGACTGGGTGTATTTAGGATGGGCAACGTCAAGAGCGGGGTTTTGCTCAATTACACCGTTTTGTTTCAAAAATCTAAAAAAAGTACGTATAGAATTAAGTTTTCGTGAAGCAGATTTTTTAGTGAAGCTATCGGTGAGAAGTTTATTAATAAACCCATCAATTTCCTGTTTTTTAACATCTCGAATATCGTTAATATCTCTTGAAGATAAAAACCCAAAAAACTGCTCGAGATCTTTTTTATAAGCGATTATAGTAAATTTCGATTTGTTTTGTTCCTTCAAGCTTTCTATAAACTTCTCGAGAAGGGTGGGGAAGAAATAACTTTCCATATTGTCCTATAATATATCACAAACATACTAATATTTCAACGGGGCTTTTTTAATTGTTTTTATTAAGAGTTTATGATATAGTATTATTCTTCAGGAGCAAGGAGGATCATATAATAAAGATGCTAAAAACGAAAAAGAAAACCAACATAGCAAATCACCCAATGGCGGCCCTCTTACAATCCCACGCAGTACCAAGTCTTAAAAAAGGTACAGAAATAAGCGCTCAAATCGTGTCAATCTCAAAAAAAGGAGTCTTTTTTAATATTGGCGCAAAAGCACAAGCAGTGCTTGGTGACCGCGAGGTAAAAGAAATTGGAACGTACCTCCCTTACTTAAAAACAGGCGATAGCGTGCGAGTTCGAATCATCTCAGAAGAATCACGAGAGGGTTTTCCCGTGGTTTCAATGCAAAAGTTTTTTGATAAGGGTAAATGGGAAATCTTACAAGAGAAGAAAAACAACGAAGAAGAAATTGAAGTTATGTGTGGTGAATATGGTAAAGGAGGCGTCTTTATCGACTTTATGGGAATACGAGGAGTTATTCCCAAGATTCAACTAGTAGACGCGTACATTAATAATCCCGAGAAACTTACCAACCAAAGAATTAAGGTAAAAGTTCTTGAAGTAGATCAGCTCAAAAATAGATTGGTTGTTTCGCAAAAAGCAGCGCTTCTTAAAATATCTCAAAAAGAACTAAGGGCGTTATTTGATAAGATTAAAATCGGAGATAAAAAGAAAGCAAAAGTTCTCGGTGTTTCGGAGTTCGGTATTTTTTGTGAAATAGACGGAGTCGAAGGTCTTATTCATATATCTGAAATTTCATGGGAAAAAGTGACGGACATAGCGACGTTTACAAAACCAGGAGAGATGATTGACGTTTCGGTTGTTGAGAAAAACCCAGAAGATCTCAAACTAAATCTTTCAATAAAACGTTTATCTGGAGATCCATGGGATGGAATTGAAGAGAGATATCCAAAAGACAAGGAAGTCGAAGGAGAAGTTGTGAGAAAAGAAAAATACGGATACTTTGTCAAGCTTGAACCAGGAATAGAGGGACTTATTCATTCGAGTAAACTAAGTGGCGAAGAAGCGTACAAACCAGGACAAAAAATAAAAGCCTATATAGAACGAGTAAACAAACCAGCAAGACGACTAAGTCTTGTCCTTCCTCAAACTGAAAAACCAGTCACCTACCGCTAACAATAAAACACTACTCTTAGAGCATAGAACGTTCTATGTTTTATGTTTCGCGTTCCATGTTACACTGAAAGTATGGAGCAGCATCCGATTCCACGTCAGATTACTACCTTTGAATTTAAATTGGTTGGTTTTATGACGCTTCGTCAATTCGTCTACCTTTTGGTTGCAATTCCCTTAGCCGCAATCTCATTCAAAATACCCATATTTTTCGTTAATATTCTTTTGCCCATTTTCTTTGTTTCGATAGGTGTGGCTCTTGCTTTTTTGCCGATAAACGACCGACCACTCGACATTTTTATAAACAATCTATTTAAGAGATTAACATCGCCGACACAATATACGTATCACAAACACAACGAACCATTATTTTTTTTGACAAACCTTATTTACGCATCTGATCCTCACAAAGTTCTCGCCCACATTGACGTTCAAACAAAACTAACTAATTACTTATCCAAAAATACAACCATTCCGTCACCACAATCTAATCCAATACAGATGCAAAGTACGGTAGCCGCAGTAAACGCAACTCCAATACAAGCACAAGTGCAAACGATTACACCCGCCGAAAAAAGACCATCACTTTCAGGAGCTATTAAAAATCACAAGAACTTACCACTACCTGGAATTTTGATTTATGTACGTGATGGTTCTGGAAAGACGGTGAGAATATTAAAAACAAATCCACACGGTGTCTTTGCGACATATAGTCCTCTTGTTTCTGGCGACTACAATCTTGAACTAAAAGATCCAAAAGGCGGATACTTTTTTGATACAATGAAAGTTACTCTTAACGAAGCCGGTAGCGCTCCACTTGAATTTGTTTCAAAAGAAGTTTTATAACAATATATGGCCGTAAAAAAACCAACACCATCAGCAAACGCAACAACACAGGTATTTACTGAAATCGACGAAATTCAAGACGATGTTTTGTTAATGAAGGATTACTCTGCCGTAACGATTATTGAGGTTGGGGCGGTAAATTTCTGGCTTTTGTCAGAAGAAGAACAAGCTTCAATGATCTATGCGTTTGGGAATTTATTAAATTCCTTATCTTTTCCCGTTCAGATTCTGATTGTTTCCAAGAAAATGGACATATCTTCTTACTTAGAATATCTTACGACAAAGACCTCAACACAGACGGACCCTCTCGTCAAAGATCAGCTTTTGAAGTACGAAGAATTCATTAAAAATATCGTCAAGAAAACAACGGTGTTGGAAAAACGATTTTTCTTTGCTGTTCCATTTACACCACTCGAGCTTGGGATAGAAGGGGCTAAAGGAAAAAATCTTGACAAACAGTACGTTATTACTCGCGCCAAAGCATCTCTGTACCCCAAACGAGATAATCTCGTGAGACTTCTTTTGAAAACAGGATTAAAAGCAGTTCCCCTGCAAAAACAAGGAATTGTCGAACTTTTATACAACCTTTACAATCCATCGGCTACTGGAATGCAGTTGTCAACCGTTGAAAGTTATACCGATGTTGTTTTGACCCATCAATAACCTATGTTCGGTTCAAAAAAGAAGCAAAAACAAAACGGGAACGGTCAGGCGCACAACGTAGCAAACGTACTCGCTTCAGGATCATTGAGTGTCAAAGACATAGTAGCTCCATCATTTATCGAAGTTGATTTTACACACATCAAAATCGACGAAAAATATTACAGAACACTTTTTGTGGTTGGGTATCCTCGATATGTCTCGTCAAATTGGCTGTACTCACTGGTGACGTTTGAGCACCCTCTTTTTATCTCGATGTTTATCTACCCCTCAGAGTCGAAAGAAGTGCTGGAAGAGTTAAAGCGAAAAATTGGAGAAATGGAAGCGACGATTGAAAACGATATGAAAGGTGGCAAGGCAGTTGACCCAACTGTGCAGGTTGCCTTGGACGACGCACTTTCGCTTCAGGCAGAACTTGCCAAGGGAGCAGAGCGGTTTTTCCAGTTCGGGCTTTATATCACTATTCCCGCAGATACACTGGACGAACTGAATCAAATCAGCAAACAGGTTGAGTCGATCTTGTCATCGCTTCTTATCATCTCAAAAACCGCAACGCTTCAGATGGAAGAGGGATTTAAATCAACACTTCCTATGTTTTACGACAAACTTCAAGTATGGCGAAATATGGACACCACATCGCTTGCGATGACGTTTCCTTTTTCAACGGCATCACTGACCAGAAACGAGGGAGTTTTGTACGGAATCAACCAACACGACGGTAGTCTTATCATATTTGACCGGTTCACACTAGAAAATGCAAATTCTGTAATTCTAGGAAAGTCCGGAGGTGGAAAAAGTTTCTTTGTCAAACTTGAGACGCTTCGGCTTATGATGATGGGAGTCGATGTTATTATTATTGATCCGGAAAACGAGTATAAAAAGCTAACCCAGTCAGTAGGAGGAGAGTTTGTTGAGTTTAGCGCCTCTTCTAAATATAAAATCAATCCATTCGATCTTTCAAAAGAAAATCCCGAACCCGACGAACTTCAGAACAAGATTCTTGACCTACACTCTCTTATGAGAGTGATCATGGGAGATCTTACTCCAGCTCAAGACGCACTTCTTGACCGCGCGCTTGTCTTGACGTATCAGGCGAAGAATATTACACAGGATCCATCAACGTTTAAAAACGAACCTCCACTTCTTGAAGATCTGTTTAAGATATTTAAAGGTATGGAGACGCAGGAAGGGAAAGAGCTCGCAGACAGGCTTGAGAAGTTTGTCTCAGGGTCTGCTGCTGGGATTTTCAATCAACAGTCGAGCTTTGATATTAAAAATAAATTTACGGTGTTTGGGATCCGCGATCTTGAAGAGAATTTGAGGCCGGTTGCGATGTATATTGTGCTTGATTATATCTGGAACAGAGTACGACGTGATAAGAAAAAGAGAGTTCTCATTGTAGATGAGGCTTGGTATCTAATCAAAAACAAAGACTCGGGCGCGTATCTCTTTAGTTTTGCAAAGCGTGCTCGTAAGTATGGACTAGGGTTAACGACAATAACTCAAGATGTTGAAGACTTTTTAGCAACAAACGAGGGAAAGGCTATTGTGACAAACTCTAGTCTTCAGATTATTTTGAAACAATCAACTGCGGCGGTGGACCAAATTACCAAGACGTTTTATCTTACTGGTGGTGAGAAACACTTTCTTTTATCTGCGGGAGTTGGAGAGGGACTTTTCTTCGCAGGTCAGTCTCATGTGGGATTTCGTGCTATAGCTTCTGAGCACGAAAAAAGCATCATCGAATAATTAGTGGACCTGAGGGGACTCGAACCCCTAACCTTCTCTATGCCATAGAGACGCGCTAGCCATTGCGCCACAGGCCCTTCGTCGCTTTGCTCCTCTGGGTAAACCCTTCTTCTGTTGTTCAGGGTAAACCCTTCTCTGCCGCTCTGGGTAAACCAGCTTGATAAAGGTAATTATACAAAATGAAAGCCTCTAGAACCGTTTGTATGCGCCATGTGGCTTCAGATCGCATCCCACACCCTTGACTCACTACCATCTTTCGATACATCGAAGTGTGTTGAGGATGTT
>CAYHIW010000033.1:0-9967 GCA_964356745.1 uncultured Gammaproteobacteria bacterium
AATTCTCTCTTTGTTTTTGATCAGTGTATTCTGTCAATATAGCTTCGAGATTGAGACGAAGTACGCGTTTATAATTCAAAAGGGAGTTGCTTTTGCCCTCATGTACTCTTCTGGAGAATTCGTCAATTATTGACTGGCGCCCAATCCCCTCTTCCCCGACTAGGATCAGATTTGCTTCCTGACTTTTGGCCAAAATTTGCTCAACTTGTTTTATTTCTTTTTCCCTGCCCACGATTTTTTTTATCCGCTCTTGATATTCTCCCGATGGGAGCTCTTCAGTATATTTATCCAATGTCGGAGTGTACCCTAGAGCCCAATCTCTAGCCAAAGGCGGAATAGAAAAAAGATTATTCAAGGTCCACCATCTCTTCTTTTGCATATGTTGCAGATAATAAATCTCAAACCAAGCGTTTACATGATCAAGATTTTCCTTTTGTAAAAGATGAGACTCAATGAATTCCTTTTTTCGCAGTTCTTGATTTTCCTTTTCTGACTTCTGTAGTGAATTAATGAGAATCTGTAGAGGAAGAGTTGCAAAGAACATTAGCAAAATAATCGGAATGGCTAAAATAAAAACAATTTCCGCAATGAAAAAAAACACAATCATAATCGCTCTCATCAAAAATCCTATTAATCTGGAGATTAGATTAAAGGAAATACGACTAAACAAATCGCTGAAAGAAAATCCTACAGTTGTTTTTTTTGCCACTAAATTTTTCCAGGGACTAAAGAGAGTTTTAAAAAGAGTCGGGACCGATAAATAATATGGCAGGAAAATAAATAAATTCAAAAGAGCATCAAAAAAATCCTTTATGGTTCTATTAATACCGGTGGAACTATCTTGGGCCATCAATTTCATTATACATATTTTTAATATTCAATTGTCATTTATCTTTTTTTTTCAAAAAAATGTCAAATTTATGAATTTTTTTGTTGATTTTATAATTTTTTTATTTGTCTTTTTTCGAGAAATTACGCACTAAAAATGAAAAAATTTTTAAAAAAATTAACTAAAAGTGATTTTACTCTTGACAAATAATACTCATTGTTTATTATGAAATTAGATAGAAATTTTGTAAAAAAAATTGAGAATTTTAAATTATCAACAGCATATAAATAATCTGAAAAAATTCGGGGAAATTCCTTTATTGCAGATAATACCCAAGACGCCTCAAAACAAGCATTTATATCAAAACGGCGTGTCCAAACTGATTCCTCGTCTTACTCTAAAAGTTCATTCCGGAATCGAAGAGTGTTATTATTTGTGGGAAGAATTTAGTCCAAAAAAAACTCTATTTGATTTATGGGATTTTTGTTACTCTTGGTCGCAAGGATTAAATTTCAAACCTTATTTCTATACTTTATATGAAGAAAAAAAACCACTGGGAGTTTTACCGTTGTCATATGATCATGAAGATAAACGGTTTGAGTGGTTTGGTTGCGAATGGTTGGAGAATCATAGTTTTTTTGTTGAAGACGCAAAGATTGTAGATTTACTTTTAGCTGTTGCACCTTCTCCCTTATTTCTAAATTCTCTTGCTTCTTTTGAAGGAGTCGATAAATTGACTAAATTCGGAGAAGTTACCGCTGATCCTGATGATAGAAACATAAAAGATATTTCAAAATTTTCTTCGATCGATCAGCTTCTGGCGACTTTCAAGAAAAAATCAAGATATAACATAAAGTATGATCATCGAAGATTAATGTCAATGGGAGTAAAAGTAGAAATGACTGAGACCAAAGATCTTAAGAATTTTGAAGAATTAATGGAAATGAACAAACGAAGATTTGACGGTATAGATAGAGATGTTAGTTATGTTGAAAAATTTCAGGAAGCTTTTAGATTGATAGTCAAAAACGCAAATCAATATGCGTTTAAATATATTAAAGTTTCATCAAAAGATAAAACAGCGTCTATTGACATGGTTATTACTTACAAAGATATTTATTATCCTTTTACTGGTAGCAATGACGTGTCAAATTTCAACGGAATTGGTAATTTCATGACTTATATTGAGTTTGAAGATGCGATAAATAAAGGACTCAAGTTGGTTGATATTCTGCAGGAGGATCATGGTTGGAAACACCGTTATTTTGATAAAATTCCACTCCTTGTTTTTGAAAAATAATAGCTATTTTAAGCCTCATTACAACTCTTTTTGTGCTATAATTTTAATGTTTTTGCATGGGCGCGTAGTTTAATGGTAAAACACTTCTCTGATAAAGAAGAGAGCGATAGTTCGATTCTATCCGCGCCCACCGCGTCAAACGCGGCTTTGCACTTGGCCACTTAGCTCAGTTGGTAGAGCGCCCGGCTTACATCCGGAAGGTCGGGGGTTCGAGCCCCTCAGTGGCCACACAGATGAGTAAACAAAAGTTGCTTGACCATCTTAAGAGTGACGTCTACTGCCGAATTGGTAGATCAGATGTACACGGAATAGGCATTATCGCCATTCGCGACATACCTAAAGGAATCAATCCTTTTAAATCCTTCTACGAAGAGTCATACGAAGAGTTTACTGATGACGAACTCGTAGGACTACCACCGGAGGTAAGAAAACTCATTCATGACTACTGTGCTGAGGAAAACGATAGTGTTTGGATACCTAAGTTCGGATTTAATCAAGTTCACATTCTTCATTACATTAATCATTCCACTAATCCAAACGTCATCCCGGTCGACGATAGCGATATTTTTATCACTACCAAAGATATTGCAAAAGGAGAAGAATTGTTTTCAAATTACGCAACATATGATGAAGATTACGAGAAAAAAATGTAGGGAGTTATTTTTCGAATTCAAATACTTCGCGTGAATCAAAATAACGATGCTTCCAGCTATGATCTTCCTGAAAACAGTCGATGAATTTAAAGCCCTGATTAATTGCATCCTCAATCTCATAATAAGCCATATAGTGACCAATTCCATTAAAGTTCTCAACATCATTTGCACCAGCAAATTGATAGTAGACATCTTTATAAGAGATAACGATATCAATCGCCGCAATCTTATTCCTTGCCTTTGCTTGAAGGAATGACACATCGTATATTTCAGCGTTTCTTACAACGCGCCTAAAAGAATTTTGATCTCTTTCGTTTGGATATATGTCTCGGACAACGCCGTCAAACCTTTGCTTATTCATCGAAATCATTAATTCCAAAAGATGAGAGTCTTCGTTACCGCTTTTTTCTATACGAACACCTTGTTTAACTAATCTTTTATAATCGGTTTTTATATGATATCTACGCTTTTTCTTGAGTCGCTTTAAAAATCCGTCCATCGAGGAAACGTTCTCTATATTTTTAAAATACTTAAGATCACTGTCTTTACCCAAGGCACCAAACATTTCCAACTTTTTGATTTTCTCGAACTGCTTAATAGAGTTAAGCTTGAGCGGGGCAGGACTTACCGCAAGAAGAAAGTCAATCAACTTCTCATCTTCAACAAAGAAACGGTTCTCTTCATGATACCATCCTCCAAACCACTGATATTTGTTTTCGTATTCATCATACCAAAGAGGTAACACTCCCAAAACTTTTTTTCCTTCGTACAACGTATAAAAAAATGGAGTACATTTATATCCCTCATAAAATGAGTATCGGAAATCCCACAAATCAAACAGTGTCTGTTTTGGAGAAAACTTGTCCCACAGTACGTAACACTTTTCTAAATCTGAGTGTACTTTAAGCGTTAAATGAGGAATGAGTTTTGATAAACCATTCGTGTAAAAATGTTTGTTTTCGACCGTCTCGGGAATGACCTCAAGAAGCGGAATTGTTCGCGTCTGCATTTGATTCATTTTTTAATGATACTTTTATCAAACATAATTGAGATTCATTTGTCAATACCCAAATGCAATTTATTTCATTTTATCCCATTGTGACAATCCGAAAAAAACACCATTTTTTTCAATATTTTTCCAAATTTCGTTCATTTTCGAATACTCAAAACATGGTAGTTGTCAATTAACAATTAGCAATTAACCATTAACAATTAACTATATATGTATATATAATCATTTTATGGGCAACATCTTCCCTAACTTTTTTGAAATATTATTCAACCTCTTCCTTTTTTTTCCATACTTTTTTTCTGTAAAAAGATTGCTTAAAACATTGTTTGATCCGTGGAAAAATATTCAGGATGAATCACTAAGCTTTAATCTCATCTCTCGTGGAATTGGTTTTTTTATGCGAACATCGATTCTTGTTGCGTTCCTTTTCTTTATGGTTTTTTATATTATTTCTATTCCCTTTATTATTGTTCTTTTTTTACTTACACTCCCATTGAGACTTCTTATTCTTCCATTTCAAACCTCAGAAGAGCGACGAAAATTGCTTGAAAAAAAAGCATTTACTCAAACACACATGCTTAATCCTGCAAATCAGAAGAATGTTGAAGATTGGTTTGATCATGTATACGCAGGCAAACAAACAAGGAAGAAGTGGTGGGAGCTTTCTCGTCTATATCAAACACCACCTTTGGCACACGATTGGTCAAGCGGATATACGCCAAACCTCACTCAGTTTACCGACGATCTTACGTCAAGCGACGAAAATCTGTCTTCGATTATCGTTGGGCGTAAGAAAGAAATTAAGGAAATAGAAACAACCCTAAGTCAAAGTCACGAAGCCAATGCGCTCCTTATTGGAAATGAAGGAGTTGGAAAATCATCGATAATTGACGGACTTGCACAACGAATATATACAGGCCAATCCGGTAATCTTCTCAATTACAAACGCGTCCTTCGTCTCAACGTTGAGAAGATTGCTGCAAAACATAGCGATGTCAAACAGAGAGAAGAGTTCATTGAGTCTTTATTTAAAGAAGCAGCAGATGCTGGAAACATTATATTTGTCATTGATTATCTTAATAGGTACATACAAAGTACTGCAGATTCTATCAATGTATCATCATCAATTGCGAAATTTGCTAAATCGCCTCGTATTCAATTCCTCGCTACTATTTTACCTAAACAGTATCAGGACGCCGTTGTTCCCAGCGAAAGCGTGCATAATTTATTTACTCCTCTAAGAATTGAGCCACTAAGTAAGGAAGAGACGTTACGTATTATTTTGGAGTCGTATCATGTTTTTGAACATAGATATGCATTATCCATTCCCTATGAAACGATTCTCGATACTATTATAAAAAGTGAGACCTTTATACTTGACATTCCTTTTCCTAACAAAGCCATTAAACTCATTGACATAGCTTGTTCGATCGCTTCAAAGCAAAATCAAAAACAACTTACCCCTTCTCACATAGATAAAGCAGTAGAACAATACGCACATGTACCGGTGAAACCAGATGAAAGTACCAAATCCATTCTCGTACATTTTGAAGATGAGCTGCTTAAATCAATCATAGGACAACAAAGGGCAGTGCGAAAAATTGCATCAACCATACGAACAGCCTATGTCGAGCTTGAATACCGAAAAAAACCCATTGCAAGTTTGCTGTTTTTAGGACCAACGGGTACGGGAAAAACCGAGACGGCCAAAGCAATTGCAAAAACACTCTTTAAAACAGATTCTGCATTTATTAGACTCGACATGTCTAATTACCAAAACAAAGAACAAGAACAGGATCTTTTAAGAGAACTGGCAACTCAAATTCACACCAATCCATCAGGAGTACTGTTACTTGATGAGATAGAAAAAATCCACAAAGACTTATTAAATATTTTTCTAACTATAACGGATGAGGGGTATTTTACCGATCAAAGCGGGAAACAAGTAAACTGTAAAAACCTCATAATAATTGCGACCTCAAATGCTGCAGCTGATTTTATATTTAAAACATTGCACGTACAAAACACAACTCCTCTAATCAACGAGGAGGTTATTGAACAGTATCTTGTGAATAAAGGATATTTTTCACCGGAATTTCTCAATCGATTCGATGGTGTGATCGTTTACGAACCGTTAAACAAAGAGTCTTTGTACGAAATAGCTAAAAGAACCGCGATTGAGTTGGTTAAAAAATATCAAAGCTCACACGGGGTAACCGTTACTATTACCGATGAGTTGATTGAGCGGTTTACTAATGAAAATTATAGACCTGAGTATGGCGCCCGCAATATTCAGAGAGTTATTCAGCAACATATTGAAGACAAACTTGCGACATTATTGCTTGAAAATAAGATAAAGACCGGCGATACTGTTTCTTTACATTGACAATTCAACTATAATTTCTTTTAAATTATGGATAAGAAGCTCGTTACGCTTATTGCGCTCTTCTTCGCGACTCTTCTTGTATTTGCTTATATTATTTTGTTTGGAAAACCATTTTCCCAGTTCATTAGAGCTAAAGAGGAGTATGAACCATCTGCAAAAAACTCTCTTATTTTTGCATGGCCGGTCAAAGCGCTCGCCGATGGTACAAATAAAGTGACCGTTCATGTATTTGTCCGCAGTGGCGCAGTTCATCCTAAGCCCGTTAAAAATCGCACAGTTAACGTCCAATCTACCATTGGAGATATTCGAATTGAACAAGGTCAATCTGACAATGAAGGAAAGACTACGTTTTACATTACGTCAGATTCTCCCGGTATAGCTGAATTATCGGCTATAATAGATAATTCTGTTTTGGTTGATCGACCACTTACAGTCAAGTTTGAGTAAATTATGGTAAAAATCACAAAAGCAGTCATACCAGCCGCAGGTTTTGGCACTCGATTTCTTCCTCAAACCAAAGCTCTGCCCAAGGAAATGCTTCCCATTGTTGACAAACCAGTAATTCAACATGTAGTTGAGGAGGTGGTACAGTCTGGCGTTCAAAATATTGTTATTGTTACCGGTTCAAATAAACGCGCAATTGAAGACCACTTTGATGCGCCTGATGAAGATCTTATTAAAAATCTTCTTCAAGGAAACAAAACAGACCTTCTTGAAGAAGTTAAGAAAATTTCTGAGATGGCGAACTTTATCTATGTTCGTCAAAAAGGTCCATATGGTAATGGAACTCCTGTTCTTTCTGCAGAATCAGTTATTGATAATGAACCGTTTGCCGTGCTGTGGGGAGACGAATTTATATACTCAACACCACCGCGACTTGCGCAGATGATTACCGTATATGAAAAATATGGAGGAATTGTTATTTCGGGAATCAAAATAGAGAAAAAGGAAGATTTAAAAAGATACGGGATTGGAGATCTTGAACCAGTAGAAGGAAATGTATCAAAAATTAAGAGAATAGTCGAAAAACCCGAACCAGACAGTGCACCATCAAGTATTATGACTGGAGGAGCATATATTCTACCACCAGAAATCTTTCACGCCTTAAGGGCAATTAAACCCGGCAAAGGTGGAGAACTTTGGTTAGTTGACGCTATTACCATGTTACAAGAAGAGGGTGTTCCTCTTTATACCGTAGAAATATCTAACGCCAAATATTACGACACGGGTAATAAATTAGAATACATGAAGACAGTGGTAGAAATGGCATTGCATCATCCCGAAATCAAGGACGAGTTCAAGGAATTTTTAAAAAAACTGAGCATTTAAGTCGCTTCCTCTATTGAAAAAGAAGCACTCTACTGGTACAATTCATAAATGGCAAAGCTACTTGCAACAGACGATAAAATAAAGATTTTGTTTGACGAAGGATTACATCTTGGTCACAAAAAAAACAGACTTCACCCGAAAGCAAAGAAGTTTGTGTACACCATACAAAATGGTGTCAGCATTATAGATCTTACCATCACTGCTCAACAAATTGAGAAAGCAAAGGAATTTATTGAAAAAGCAATTCAAGAAGAAAAAAAGATACTCGTTGTCTCAACCAAAAAAATTGCCAATCAGTTTACCGCTGACATGTGCCGAGAGCTTTCGCTTTCGCACATCACTTCAAAATGGCTTCCAGGACTTTTGACCAACTTCGATACCATTATTAAAAATGTGAAAAAGCTCATCGATCTTAAAAAAGAAAGAGACGAAGGTTTGTGGAATTCATTTACAAAACACGAGAAGGGTAAGAGAAATAAACAAATTGTCCGTCTTGAGAAGTTCTATGGCGGACTAGTTAATCTAGAGAAAAAACCTGATTATCTTTTCGTTATAGATATTAAGCGTGAGCACAATGCGGTTACAGAAGCCAAAAAAATAGGCATCCCTGTTGTTGCCATTGCAGATACCAATGCAAATCCACATGATGTTGAATATCCAATAGTTGCAAATGATGACTCTGCAAGTTCTGTTCAGTATCTTGTCAAAGAAATTCTTGGATCTTTTGCCAAACCAACCAAGAAAACTGCTAAAATCAAAGAATGATCGACTACTCTAAATTAAAACAACTACGGGAAGAAACGGGCGTTTCATTTTCATTGTGTAAAAAGGCCTTAGAAGAAACCAATAATAATATTGAGAAAGCCAAAAAACTATTAAGTAAATGGGGAGCTTCAAAAGCCGAACAAAAGTCAGATCGAAGCACGGGGCAACCCGCTTTTTTTAGCTACGTCCATCATAACCGCAAAGTAGCAACTCTCGTTGAGCTTCAATGTGAAACGGATTTTGTTTCAAGCAATAAAGAATTTCAGACGCTAGGTCAAGAAATTGCCATCCAAATTTCATCTCTTAATCCTGATGATGTAGACTCTCTACTTAAACAAGAATACGTCCGCGATCCAAGCAAAACCATTGAGGCACTTGTCAAAGAAGCAATTCTTAAATTCGGTGAAAACATTGTAATAAAACGATTTGTTCGTTGGACTGTATAAAAAACACATGAATCCTGCAGTCACAGATTTTAAAAAACACACAGAGCAAGCGCTACTTCACCTCAAGGAGGACTTGAAAAGCATTCGCACTGGCCGTGCAACTCCCGCTCTCATTGAAAATATGCCTGTTGAGACTTATGGCGGACAAACCACTCTCAGACTCATGGAGTTAGCAACTATCGGTACGAGCGATCCCTCAACGCTTTCAATACAACCGTTCGATTCTTCGGTGCAACAAGACATTGAAAAAGCTATACTAAAATCTGCGCTTGGATTAACGCCATCAACCCAAGGACATATTATTATCGTAAAAATTCCACCTCTTTCTCAAGAACAGAGGGAAAAATATATTAAATTACTTGGGCAAAAAATAGAGGAAAAAAGAAATAACGTGAGAAACTTCCGAGACGATGCACGTCGTAAAGTAAAACATCAGTTGGAGAAAAAGGAAATCAACGAAGATCAACGTTTTAGAGTTGAGAAGGAGATCGACTCGTTAAGTCAGTCTCTTATGGAGGATATTCAAGCAATTAAAGAAGCGAAAGAAAAGGAAATCATGCAAGTCTAAACTATATGCACGTCTTAATTTTTTTTATCATTCTCTTAGTTCTTGTTCTTGTTCATGAACTGGGACACTTTATTGCCGCCAAAAAAAACGGCGTATTAGTCGAAGAATTTGGAATTGGCTTTCCCCCTAAACTATTTGGGTTTAAAAAAGGAGAAACGCTCTATACTTTTAACTTAATCCCGCTTGGAGGATTTGTAAAAGTATATGGAGAAGAGTACCACGAAGAAGAAAGTAACATACACCCTGAACTCAAAAGCAGAGCCTTCATAAATAAAAAGCCATGGCAAAAGACCGTGATCATTGTCAGCGGTATTATCGGAAATTTTATTTTTGGCTGGATACTTATTTCATTTTTATTCACCCAGGGAGTACCTGTTCCTGCAAATCATGTCATAGTTGAGCAAGTTCAGTCGGGATCTCCCGCTGAAGTAGCACATCTCAAACCGAAAGACATCATCTCAAAAGTTGAAGTAGACAAAAAAATCATTTCAATTACTACTTCAAATGACCTTATCGATCTTTCAAAAAAGAATTCTGGTAAACAAATAAAGCTTTTTATTACACGAAACAATAAACAAGTTGAAACAATACTAACTCCACGCTTAAAACCAACGCCGGGTCAAGGACCGCTGGGAATTGTAATCACGTCTTTTGTTGAAAAAAAATACGCCTGGTATGA
>CAYHIW010000034.1:0-9806 GCA_964356745.1 uncultured Gammaproteobacteria bacterium
TGAGTTTATCTGGCATTTTGGCAAACTCCTTCTCCCAAAAGTTTTTAAGCACAGTATCGGTGACATATTGCTTCACGACTCTCTCTCGATAGGACTTGTCTGCGAGAATGTCCAGAACCTGAACGAGCGTTGCATCGGGTACTTCAAGGAGCGTGAGAATGACGTTTCTGAGAATATATTCAAGTCGTGGACCCCAACTTTCGCCGTATAGTTTATAGAAAATAGATACGATTCCAGAAGCGATTAAATCTTTGTGCTGTTTATTTTTTACCTCAAATACGTTAAGCGAGAAGGGGTGATCAAGATCAAACGGTTCAAGATACACAACGTCATTGAGCCTTCGCTTGGGAATAAAATCAAGAATTGTTTGTGATAGATCTCCGTGCGGATCAATGATGCCAACGCCACGATCTTTTCGTATATCATCAATCGCCATATTGGAGATAAGAGTGGATTTACCAGCTCCTGTTTTTCCGATTATGTAAACATGTTTTCTTCTATCTGGAGTTTTGATACCAAACTTTGATTCTTGATTCTTAAACTCAGTTTTGGCAAAAATATTAACATCCTTCTTCTCATCTTCCTGAACAATCGGCAGATTTTCTGGCGGTTCACCTTTAAGTGTTTTACCCCAACCGACATTTTTGATTCCGGCAAGTAGATATCCTGGAGGATGCCACAGAGTCGCAAGTTCTTGAGCATTTAAAATCTGATATTTTCGCTCAAAATGACGAATTTTACGTTTTTCTATGCGTTTTTTAAGCCGCTCCTTAAACACAAGTGGTCTTTTGAACACAAACTGATTGCCCTCTCCAAGCGAGAAACTTCCAAACGTCCCTGCAAGATTGCGTAAATGTGGCCAAACATTCTCGTGTGGATTTTGGGACCCCACTACGAGTCGAATAGCAGCTTTTCCTCCTTGAAACGACGATTTTCTTTGAATGAGAAGTTTTTGAGGATTCATTCCGTATCGGTCAGCTGTTGGATCATAACTTAATTTTTTGGAGGCTTCCACTGCTTTATTTTGCCACGCAAACGAAGCCGGCGTTACCACGATTTGGACAAGCATACGAAGATCTGGACTTTGTTTTGACAGGAATCCCACGAGAGAAGAAAGGGGGTCGATATCCTTAAAGTCAAAATACGTTTTTATAGGAAAGTAAAAATATGAGTTAAGTCGCATCTCTCCCCATGCAAGGGACTTAGACTTCATAAGGATCCCCATGGGATCAGTTGTTTTCTGAAGAACCGACTGAGGGTATGACGCTGTGATAAGACTCTGTACAAACGTATCGCTTTCCTGAGGTGCGGTAAGGTAAAAATAGGTCATCTGCGACAACAGATATATCTCAAACGAAAACGTTTTTGGCTTTATCAAAAACTTCCGCCAGAGCGGAACGTAAGGGTAGGAGAGTAGTGAGGCGAATATTTGTGTTGCGCTCTCAATAGGCGTTTCATCATCCTTGGGATTTCGTATTTGAAAGTGAGAAAAACTCTGCTCCATACAATGATTATACTTTACTTCTTCTTTTGGCGTTTCTTCTTTTTATTGTTTCCGATGACGTCGTCAACTCGCAGGTCCAGAGCGCGAGAAAGCTTTGAAACAATCTCAATTGAAGGATTACGATGTCCTTTCTCAATTTGTGAGATATACGTTCTGTCGACGTCTGAAATTTCAGAAAGTTTTTCTTGAGTTAGTTTGTGTTTCTTCCTTGCAGAATAAATTTTCTCGCCCATTTTACGATACAGTACTTTACCTCTCATTAGAGGCAAGATATAGGAAAAATGAGATACAAGTCTATTGACGATCGTCAACAAAATGATTCGTTTAGACTGTCAGGGAGTTATTTCTTCTTGTCTTTATTAAAGCTTACGATTGCCAACAAAATACCTATTCCAGCTAGCACGAATCCTAGGTATTCTAAGTACTCAGGCCAGAATATGAGCTTGTAGCTTGTAGCTTGTAGCTTGGAGCTTTTTGGGAGGAGCCAGCCGTTTGCCCAGTTATTAACTAGAACGTGGGGAAGTTTTTCGGTTCCGATTTTTGCAACCCAGTCCTTGTTGTAGGATGTGTTTGATACAAGAACCGAGTTTTGATTTGGAGCTTTATTTTCATATGATATTGTGGATAGAAATCGATAAGGGAAGGGGATAAGAGTGACGTTGTAAAGGTCATTTCGAGATTGATAATTTCCATACGAAATATTGTCAATTGCTAATCCGTATCCAATGCCAGGTTCATACGGAGGAATAACAAAATAATCCTCTACGGGATTTTTAGATTGAGTAAGTTCGTCATAGAGGGCGCATACATTTGAATACGCATTTTTAAGACACATTCTTAGAGGTAGTCCCTCACTATTTTTACTTTTTACAATGAGAATGTATCCGCTTTCATGGGGAAGATTGTCCATAGGAATAAAAACGCCCTTTTCAACGTTAACATTTTCAAATGAATGGTCAATTTTCTTTAGGGGAAACTTGCTAAAAAACTGTTGACTACTCGCTGTTACATTACGATCTTCTACAAACGCAATCGATTCTACAGAGTCGTTGATATAATTTTTGTCTTTCGTATAGAGGTAGGATTGGCCGAGATACAATTTTTCTGGAGAGTTGAGTAGTTCGTTCTGGACTGCAAATGTAACGTCGTTGACCTTTACCTGAGAGCTGGTTTTGGAAATAGGATTCAATCTAACAAGATGATCGACGTCTTGAATAAGGCCTTTGGGGAGTAAGAAAGAAAAGATAAGATAGTGTAATCCATTACGTTTCTGAACATAGGTATTTGCCCAAACAATATTTTCCTCTTCAACAATGCTTGGAATGTGGAGGTTGCCACTTTCAATAGGAGTTTGGGTTTTAAGAAAGTATGACTGGCTTGATTGATCAAACTGAAGAATATCTTTGCGCACTCGATCGCCTGAGTTTAAAAACGTTCGGAACGGATAAACTCTTCCTTTTTCGGGCTCGGTAATATAATCGCCGGCTTTGTATGCGACGTCTTCGAAATTCCAAACGTATGGAGAAGAAACAGTTTTTGCATTTTTTACCGTATGCACTTTTGGAACAGTGTGATTGTTGCTGTAGACCGAAATTGTTCCAAATTTTTCTAAGTATGAAAGATGATTACTGTCTATAAGCGAAGTAAGTATCTGTTCGGTTTCTCTTCGGAAGAGGATCTGATTTCTGTTTTTTTCGTTGGGCGTTATCGAGCTTTGATCCCAGACTATGTAGCGAATATTATATTTGGTAAGCGTTTGTTTAATAAGTTCTATGTTTTGTGAGTAAAATGCATACTGCAATTCTCGAAATGCCTGTTCGTTGGCCTTATCCCATCGGTCAAAGTCACGGTCAAGAAGCGATTGCTTTAACCCAAACCATAAGAATCCCGAGCCTTGGTAGCCTTGCCTTGCGGTAGGTACGGCCCAATCATTATATTGCCACCCCGAAAATGAATGAAGTGGTAGGGAGAGGACGAGTCCATCTTCTTTTTGATTCATAAACTGCCAGAATTTAAAATAATCCTGTGGAATTGTGATCTTAAACTGTGAACTGATGAGCTTCCCTTGAAATATCGGCAGGGTATAGAAGATGAGGAGAATTGATACGAGGAGACCTACAAGATATTTGAGTCGTATTTTATGTAGTAAGAAGTAAATGGCCACAGAAAAGTAGATGGTGAGGGCAAACTGAAAAACAATAAAAAACTTGGTAAAAACAAAGCGTAGCGCTTCTTCGAAAATGGAAAACTGTGTTAAAAAGTCGAATATCCACTCAAATGGCGGTGTGTGATTGATGAGAAATATAAAAGGTATTGCGAAAAAAGGAATAATAGCTTTTTGAAAATGAAGACGTTTTTTAAATGAAAGATATATTCCGACGATTGAGGTGGCGAAAAGAATATATCCGGTGCCAGCAACAAATGGGTTGTTCAAATGTTTGCGCCATTCGGGCATAAGATAGTCAAATTTATTATTTTCAAATTTATAGATAGACCAGTTGAAGTAAAATCCGCGATTCAAGGCGATGTCCTGAATATATCCGTGCTCTCGATTGCGAAGTCGATATTCTTGTGAATAAATGCGATTTTGTTTACTTTCTTTTGGAGTATTACCTTGAGTGGTTATGTAGTAGAGGTTGGGGAGGAGCCAGAAAGAGTTGAGAAGAAGAGTGAGCGCAATCAAAAATAGAGACTTTTTAATTATAAAACCGCTTGATATCGAATTTTGTCGCTCAGTGGAGGTGCTCGTTCCTGCGCCTCCTCCAATTCGCACAAAATTGGTATCTGCGCTTTTTCCCGTCATGTCATCCCGGACTTGATCCGGGATCCATGCTTCTTTTTTATTCAACAATGCGTAACAAATTAAAAAAAGAGCGTACATCCCAAAAAGGGGGTACCAGAGGTGGGCGGCATACGCCTGTGGAGTCGCAAGCAACGTTACTAGTACAAACCAGACAAGACTTTTTTTCCTTAATTCGTAATTCGTAATTCGTAATTCGCTATTGTTTTCATTCAAAAATCTCAATGAGAAAAATACGATCCAAGGAAGTGCGGCGTACTGAGTAGCAAACATCTCAAATGGTGCGTAAAAGACCTGGACCGTCGCAAGGTTGAAGAGGTAAAAAAGCGCAGAGAGAAAGGCTGTTAGTCGTAGAGCAGAGAGCGTAGAACGTTCTACGTTCCATGAAATATGTTTCACGAGGTAATAGATTCCCAATGGTCCAAAAAATAAGCAGAGGAAAAAGTAAGCGTAACGAAGCACGTTTAAGGGAAGGGCAAAGTGCAAAATCCAAAGGATCAAGACGCGTGGGAGATCGGCCATGTGTGAGTGTCCAGCGACTGCTCCAAGGCCTTGTTCTCCTCGCCACACACCGCTTAACAGTCTTTGAAAGTTAAGACCGAAGTCGAATTCAGGATGTAGTGTATCCCAACCAGTTAAGAAGGTCCCTGACTTGTAGGTTAAGACAGCGATAACTGCCACAATAACGAACAAAAGAAAAGGATAGAGAGCATTTTTAAGTGAAAATTTATTATTTAGCATTTGAGATATTTCTATTCTAATTTACCCAAATACCAAATACTAGATACCGAATACTTATTTTACTTAAATGCAAAGCGGGGAGAGAGGATGTAGGAGCGTGAAACAATAGTTTTATAGTCACGAATAAGTCGATCAGCACGTCGTTTCTTTGCCAGTACGTGCGAGAATGTTACTAATTTTTTATACAATGTTTTGTCTTGTTTAATTTTTTTGAGCAGAAGCTCAAAATCAGCTTTGTTCAAAGAAAAGAACAAGTCGTTTATCTCTATTCCAGCTTGTTCCATAGAGTAGAGAAGATCGGGAGACTTCATGTAGTCGAGTAGCTTATTTGAAAGTATGACTGGTTTTTGAAATCCAAGAGCATACGAAAACGTCATAGATGTTGAGAGGAATTCTCGATGGGGGAGCGTGATAATATCTGCGGCAGAAAAATAGAGAGGAATTTCGTGTGCAGGAACAAACCCAACAGTTTTAATTCGAGATGACTCATGAGCAATTTTTTGTACCTGGCGATAATACGATTGATAGTTTTTGTTTTTACGGAACGCTGGATGCTTACCTCCAACCAAGAGGAGTCGAATGTTCTTTTGTCTGCTTTGTCCAAATGTTTTTGCGATCCAATCAGTACCTTTATACCAGTCAAAAAATCCAAAAACCAATACGACAAAGTCGTTTCGAGAAAATCCAAGTTTCTTTTTAGATCTGACTTGTGAAACAGTCTTCATTGGGGTTACTCCAACAGGAAGAGTGATTATTTTTTCAACAGGCATGTGACGGCTCAATCGCTCTTTAAGATCCTCTTCGAAGACGAGGACTTTATCAGAGAGAAGTCCGATCCAACGATAGAATACAAACAAGAATAGGTTGAGAAATCGCTTAATCCACGTGTTGTCAATGTCGTTATGACGTTTGAGGCTCTGTATCTCAAATGAGATTTGATGAAACTCAAAATAAATCTGTTTCCGCATAGCTTTGAACAGAAGTAGGATGATTGGGAAAAAGAACAAGGGTTTGAGCCCACCAAAGACGTCAAAATCAAAGTGAATAAGAATTTTTTGAATTCTATTGTATTTGATAAGTGTGGGAATGATAGATAGGAGAGAGAGAGGTTTTCGCCTTTTCCAGATGCGTTGAACCATCAATTTGCGATTTTCAACATGGGTGATTTTTCTTCCAGTTCTTTCGGCAATTACGAGGATATTTTGATGCTTAGAAAGTTGAGTGAGAATTCGTTTTGAGTGTAGCGCCACAGGACGTGCGTCACGCGTACCTCTTGTATTATCAGGAAAGCTCGTGATAACAAGAAGTGTATTTTCATCATTGATTACAGGGCGTCTACGTTTCATATATATGTATATTTAAGCGGCCTTTATTTGAAGAAGATTAAGTATATCACAAAACCTCATTGATCTTCAATAAAGACAAGCACTTCCTCTAATCACGAGTAATTCATTGTTCTACAACTCAATGCGTAGAGGGAGCGAGAGATGAATATGTGTTTGTTGTGACCTGGGCTGGGGACCAGGGAGAGGAAAATCCTCAATTACCGAACACAAATTCGCTTACGCAACCAAGTCAGTAGACTTGGCCATCTCTCAAAGTTGATAGGCAACTTTAACTCCTGTTACTCATCCGACTTGGCGAATGTTCAGATTCTCCCTTGGGGGAAGAAGAACCCTATGCATCCACTAGTTTCGGACGATCTTGTCAGCCCGTGATGTTGCTGTGGGCGGTTGCGAGAATCCGGTCTCCGGCGTGGACGACGATGGTCGCGTCGACGGACGGGCATCCTTCGGGAACCCCGCAGTTGGTGCCTGCGTTGGTACCGTCACCGGCGTTGAGGATCTCTCCTTCGAGACCAGTGGTTGGCATGCCGAGCATGTTGGCACTCGCGTGTGAGACGAGACCCCATGTAGCCCATTCAAGTGCATCACCGTTCCAGTAGCGACCGGGAACGCTGAATCCGTTGTCCGCGATTTGGTTCCGCCAGATCATGGTTTCTCCGCCGACGTTGATCAGGAGAAGGAGGCAACCGCGCCGCTGGTTTGCGTCGTTGTTGACACACCTCATGCCCTGGAATTCGTAGTCAGCTGTGATCAGCCGGTAGTGGTTTGCGGGGACGACAAAGTCGCACCGCATGTCCTGCTGGCAGAACGGAACGTTGGCGACACCGTATTCGGCACCGTCGGGGACCTGGTCACCGTTCACCACTCGGAACTCCGGGACTTCCGGGTTCGGGATGTTCGGGAACGTTTCCCAGTTGGACGGGTTGGGATCCTGGAGGCGGGTCAGCCAGTCGCGGACGATCGGGTCGTCATCGATGTTGGCCGTCTCGTTGATGGTCCAGGTTCCGTGCGACGCGTCGACCGGAAGGTCGGGCATCGTGCCGGTGTTCTGCTTGTTGCTTGCGGTGGCACCGTTGGAAGCGGTGTCCGTCGTGCCGGTGGACCCGTCCGCGGATGCGGTCGGGGTGTCGTTACGGTTGATCGCCGCACCGACTACGATGGCACTCGCGAGGAGCGCGATCGCCAGGAAGAGAACGCCAAGCGTCCTCAGAATTTTGTCCTGCATCGGTTCACCTTTCCTTGTCGTCTATTTCCGTTGACGTGCTCACCGTTGAGAAGCTTGGGATCTCTCCGTCGCTTTTTGATTCTCTTCGGTGGTTCTTCTTGCTTTCGTTTCTTGTCTGAACTCATCTCCTTTTCTCTTCTCGTTGTGAATAGTTGCACTACAAACACAAAAATTTTTCACTTTGCACTCAAACGCTTTGCGTTTGCGGTGCAACTATCCATACAAAAAGAATAGAGATTGAACTCTTTGGGAGTTAAATTAAGTTGCCTAGTTGTTAAAGTGCCACATTCCTTCTGATTAGTTCAAGCGGCTATTGCTTGATAATCTTCTAGATTGTGTCTGAGGCTTGTCTCGCCGTAGCTCGAATTGAGCGAAGGCGGAGATTAAGCTCAGAGTCAAGAAGGCGTGGAGGACCCACACCTTCTTGGATCTAAACTCAAATGTAAAAGATTTAGGGAGCGGGTTAGGCGAGGATCCTTTGCCTTCGGTTGTCCTCACACACCCGGCCTAAAATAAATCCTTTAGCTAACCCGTTTTTTAAGATACAGACCGGCGCCAAGTCCGGTAAGTTGTAAGGCAAGTAGTCCAAGTCCCATTTCTGGTCCTGCATTTGGTACATTCGTAACGTTTTGAATCTGTTTTTCAATACAAAACTGTGCGGTATCATCATCTGAAGTTTCATTCGAATAAACCCGAACCTTATTTACAACACAGATGATGCTTCGATCTGAAGGAAGATCTTCTTGCGAAGCTACGGTAGCTTTGAGTAGGTATACTTTTTCTTCATCAATCGCAAGATCGCCAACTTTAACGGTAATTACACGAGAAGCTTCGTCATACCCGTCACCCCGATCAATAGGATTAATGTATGACGGCACGGTGTCCTGAAGAGTTACGTTAGTTAATGCTTTGTTTGCAGTATTTTTGACACGAATTCTAAATACGACTTCTTGCTTTGGAGCAAATCGAGGATCTGCACTTGAAAGATTGTCAACAAAGTCCAAGTCAGTTACTCGACCACCTTTGGTTTGAGTAGCGACTGGTTTTGAGACAGACTTATCAACGAGAATAGAAATTTGTGGGGAATTAGATCCGTATGAGCCATATGCTCCGTAAGATCCATATTGACCATAGCTTTGTGCGTAGGCTGGAGTGACCACGATAAATAGTTTTATGAGTAGGGCCAAAAAGAGGCGAAAACGAATATCCAATTTCATATCCCCGTATTATACTACAGGATGAAATTGATGTCAACTATAGGCCTTAATATTGAAACTTGTAACTTGTAACTTGTAACTCGAAACTTTTGATACAATTGGATTATTCTTGAGTTCTATGTTATAAGCTACACGCTACAAGAAAACATGATGAAACAAAGTTTGACTGCGAAAGATTTACGCATAGTTGACGAAGATGAGATCAAGGCTAAGTTAGCCTCAATCAAGCGTAATCCCATTTACTTTATTCTTGAGGATGTTTTTGACACCTATAACATTGGAGGCTTGTTTAGGCTCGCTGATGCACTAGCCATAGAGAAGATATATCTATGCGGAGGTACCGAAACTCCACCTAATTCACGCATTCTTAAGGCTTCTGTAGGCACGTATAAAGTCGTTCCGTGGGAATATAAGCATGCCGCCAAAGAAGCGATTGACGAACTACGTTCTCTAAATACCAAATACCAAATACCGAATACCAAAGTCAACGTAATAGCCATAGAGCAGGCGCAAAATTCAATCGACTACCGTGAAGCTAATTACACCGCCCCGGTGGCATTTTTGGTAGGCAATGAGACGAGTGGAGTAACTGAGGCTACGTTGAAGCTAGTCGATCAAGTTGTTGAGATACCCATGTGGGGCATAAATAAATCGCTTAATGTGATTGTGTCGGCTGCAATCGTCAGCTACTTCGCTTTTTCCAAATCTGGAACGGGATCATAGAGAAAGCGGTGTATTTCGGCTGCGCGCGCGCTGGTTCCGTGCTCCTTGAGCGCGTGCAACTCAAAATTATTAAGTTCAAGACCTATAGAGGGACCACTAACTCGCGTAGCAATCCTTCCTTTCCCCCAGCGTACAATGGCTATTTGGTCAGGTTCCTTGACTCGGGTATAACCGAACTCTATTGATCTGAGGTTTTGATGACAGTGTGGACAGGTTGAGTCGTGTACATCTGGTTCCCCATAAACGGCAT
>CAYHIW010000035.1:0-9730 GCA_964356745.1 uncultured Gammaproteobacteria bacterium
AACAAGATAATAATACGTTTCCTGCGTCACTTCCCGCAGTTGGATCGGCATGGACAAGTGCGGCAGGTGTCGTCTACCTAGGTAAAGTTCCTGGAGATCCTAGCTCAAATAACTCCTACTATTATACGCGCACCTCTACCTTTGCTTATCAAATCGGTGCATGTTTAGAAAACGCCGCTGACACAAGCGGTACCTCAACGTGCCCGACTGGTGGATGTGGTGCTGGATGCAGTTCCGCTAAATATTATTTAATTGATGAACAATAAATCCATATGAAAATTTCAAATTTAAGGAAAGGTTTTACTCTTTTAGAAATGCTCGTGGTTATCGGCATTATCGGAATAGTTATTGCGGCGGGAGCAACTTCATACTCAGCTGCACAAAAAAAAGCAAGAGATTCCAGACGCAAACAGGATCTAACCAATATTCAAAAAGCATATGAGCAATATTATTCTATCTGTAATTCTCAGTATCCTGTAGGGGCAGCAGCTCCAGTAAATGTAGTTGCATCGACTGCCGGAGGAGCATGTACTATTAACCAAACAATACTATCCCCGGTACCGGTTGATCCAATTAATATTGGAGTAAATCGATATCTTTGTAGCGGTACGTGTAACGCGACTCAGTTTAATTATTGCGTCACTTTAGAAACCGAAACAACCCAGTTTTGTGTAGCAAATCAACAATGAGAAAAGCGTTTACTTTAATTGAAATATTAGTCGTCGTTACGATTATTGGCGTACTCATAACCGCAGCAACTGTCTCATATACATCTCTCAATAAAAGTTCTCGCGACTCAAGACGTAAAGCTGATATTGAGAATATTCGAGCAGCAGTTGAACAATATCGAAGCGATAATGACACGTATCCTGCAAGCATTACCTTTAGCTGTGCTTCTCCCGGAAATCTCAGTAACGGACCAACAACGTATTTGACTAAAATTCCAAATGACCCTAAGTGTGCTTCCGGACAAAACTATTCGTACGTTCCTGTTGGTAATGGTGGAGTGGGTTGTGACGGTACAACAACACCGTGCACCAATTATGCAATCGGAGCCACGCTCGAAAACACTAGTTCAACATGCGGTATTGGACTAGGTAATTATTGTCAAGGTCCCTATGGTCAAAAATAAAAAAGGGCTCACGCTCATCGAAACTCTTATCGTCACCACTATTATTGCAATTGTGTCAGGATTATCACTTGCACAATTTAGAAATGTCGATAAATCTCGCCAAGTCCAAGGAGAAGCTGAAAAACTAGCCGATATGCTTGAGCTTGCTTCCAAAAAAGCGCTTGCAGGCGAAGGTCTTGATCTAAACAATCCAAATTGTTCCGGTACTGAAACCGGCTATCGTATCGAATTCCCAACCAGTACGCAGGGAGAACAACAAGTGGAACTTAAAATTTACTGCACAGTAAATGCCAGTGGTGTGGTAACTAGTCAACCAACCGTTTTCAAAAATACACTCAAAAACATTACCTTAACTCATCCCAATTACATTACGTTTAAACCTATCAGTGGAGGTGTTGTATCTGACGACACTACGTATCCCATTGCGATAACTTTGTCAGGTGCATCTAGCGTTAATGAAGGTACAGTTAATATTGATATTTCCTCAAACGGAGTAGTTGAGTCACGATTTATTGCACTAGTTATTGCAAATACACCAACGCCAACACCTATAATCAACACCTGTGTCAAATATTGCCAATTTGTCGCTAATGCTCCAGCACATTACCAATGCGCTGGTTCGGGTTGCGGGTGTAAAGGATACCCAAGTCCTGGTTGCGGCGCACTACAAACTCCACAACCCGGTGGCACTCAATACTGTCCGAATCCATCCATTAAAATTTGTTGCTGCAAGTAAGTATGAAAAGGGGGTTCAGTTTAATTGAGGTTCTGGTATTCATATCGGTTGCCTCTGTATTTTTTATAACCGCAATATCTGTAGGAACTTACACATTAAAAAACATGAAGCAAGATGAGTATAAGTTGCGCGCTACACGTTATGCCGAGGAGTTAAACGAATGGCTCAGGGGAGAAAAAGAAAAGGACTGGGATGTTTTCTACGGTTACGCTAATAATAACACTTACTGTTTCAATTCAACATCCCTATCGTTTCCTGCAGTTCCGGGAAATAATCCATGCAGTGCAAATGACTTTAGTCTGGAAGGATTATTTAAAAGAAGTATGATTTTATCACAAAGCGGTAATACGGTAATCACCAAGATTAACGTCTCGTGGAATGAGGGAGGAAATACATTTACCGTGCCATTAAATACCGTCTATTCGCTCTATCAATGACCATGCTCAGAAAGGGGACTCGCCAAGGATTCACTCTAATCGAAATGATTACGGTCATTGGCGTCATGGGACTTGCGTTGCCTGCTACATTTGCGATACTCTTTTCCATCTTTCGTCAACAAACTAAAATTCTCGCTCTTAAGGAAGTGAAGAGACAGGGAGATCAGATTCTGAGTCAACTTGAGACTGTCATTCGCTCAGCAGATAGTCTTGGAACATGCTCGGACGCTTCGTGCACGATTGAAACACCAGAAACATGTACTACGCAAACCCTACTCATTAACAACCCTCAGACCAATCCAGGAAAAATAATGTACTTTAATTCTGCTAATACGCGGTATATTTTAGAATATACAACCGACGTTGACTCTCACAATCAAACCATTCATGTTTTAAAACTTACCGGTCCAAACGGTACCAATCTCATACATAACAAACGTGTCAGCCTCACAGAAACTGGTGGAGATCCAGATCTAACCATAAATTGCGATACGTACGACACAACCGGAATCGCTAAACCTCTTATTACATTTGAATACACCGTAAGATACAATACGCTATTTACTGATTCTGCAAGCAATCAGGCAATGCATTATCGCACCTCACTCCGTCTTCGCAATGCGCCATGAGATGAATTGCTAAATTGCTAAATGGCTAGATGGCTAACTAACCATTCAACAATTTAACAATTTGACAATTTCTTAGTCTTTCAGCATACTGATTTATATGGCGGGGAATAATTTCTGCATTGAAATAAACGAATCGTATATACGAGTCGGGGATGTTAAAAAAGAAGGTCAATTATTTGCAACCGATCACCTTGGAGCCGTTGAAACGCTTCCTGCGTTTCTCCCAGGAGACTCTGAAAAGGTAATAGAAGAACAAGCGGGATACGTTTACAATCTCCTTAACCAAATTGGACTAAAGAAAAAGACAGTGGGTATCGTTGTACCGGATAGTTACACCTTTAGTCAGATTACATCCATGCCCAAACTGAATGAAAAAGAAATGTTGTCGGCAATTAAGTTTCAAGCTGATCAATTTATCCCCATGCCGCTTGATGAAATTAACCTCGATATAGAATTACTCCATGAAAATGTGCAAAATAAATCGATGTTGACTTTGATTGCAGCAGCTCCAAAAAAACTTATTGAAAAAATTGAAAAATTATTGGATCTAGTAGGGCTTGAGGCAGAAACCGTTGAGACAGAGATTAGCGCAATAGGTAGAGTAGCATCAGAGATTATCAAACAGGATCCAACATCTCAAGACGCAATATCTAAAGGGGTATTATTCGTCAACTTTGGCTTCAGCTCAACTTCACTTTATTTTTTTGATCAAAAGTTAGGAATATTTACCTATAGTCACAACTTCAACATTGGATACAATTTGTTTGTGAAAGAAATACAAGTCAACCTTAATATCGACCCAAAAAAATCAATTGAACTTCTTAAAGGATTTGGACTCGCACAAACAGCAAGCTTTCGCCTCGATACCATTCTTGCACCCGGAATCAAGGATTTTTCATCAGAACTACAGAGATTTCTCAACGAACTGCACGAGAAGTATCATGGTCAGGTAACTGAAGTCCTTGTCTTTAATGAGTCTGATCGCTTCCATTCATTTGAACAAATTATCGGGAAGCAAATGGGAACACAAGCTCGACTTTTGGACTTATATCCGTTTTTTGTCAAAAATAATGTTGTCGAATCTTTTAAACCGATGCTTGGAAGTTTTGCCGCAGTTGTTGGTGGTAGTTTACGATGAAAAGAACTAAGTTAAACTTACTTGGAGCAAGAGAACAGTCTCGCAAGCTTGATCAATACAGCTCATGGCTTCGTCTAAGCCTCCTCGGTATTACCGTAACATTTGCTCTATTCGTCCTCTCATTTGCAGTCATTAATGTTTTTCAAAGCAATAGACGTACGCAACTTCAGCGAACCAAAAACCAACTCATCTCTGAGCTGAGTGCGAAACGTGAAAACGAAAGCAAGCTTATTCGCTTAAGTAATAAGCTGTCTTCTTATAATGAGTTTCAGAAGGACGACGCTCGCTTTTTACCCTACTTCAATCTACTTCAAGAAACGCTTAAGGAGGGTAGTCAGTCGGGAGTCTTGTCTGGGTTTAAAGTTACAAAAGATCGGGACGTAGAGTTTGAGATTCAATTTGAAGATGTCGACGCAATGTTGAATTCATTTCGATTTATCGAAACAGATGAATTCTTAAGCAAGTTCGACACTTTGTCTCTGTCCAATTTTTCACGCGTGCTACGATCTCTTGCCGGAGAAAGCGAAACCTCAATACGATTAACTTTTAAGGGTCAGTTCATTAACCTTAATCAAAAACAACAATGAAAAGCCAAGCATATCTTATTGTCAGAAAATTTGTAAAACAACAGTTTCCTTATATTGCCATCTCATTACTTCTTTTATTATCAGCGTATCCTGTTGGCTCATTCATGATTGGGAACTTTACCAAATCTAACTCCGAAATCAAGTCTCTTGAAACTGAGGTAAAAGATCTAACAGGTAAAAAAGAGGCTTTTGATAAAGCCATTTTTGAGGTTTCAGACAGCCTTGACGAAGATAACAAACTCATGACAAGTCTTATTCCAGATAGTGAAGATTACTTCACGCTCATTTATTCTCTTGATCAACTCTCTCAAAAATCCAGCTTTCTGATAACTGATTACGCGGTTGACTTAAAAGCTTCAACCTCAGAAAAACTTTCATTGACAGTCAAAGGAGTGGGAGATGGAGAAACCTTCAAGTCATTCCTTCAAGACTACAATCTCTCAAGCGGCAGACTCATCACTATCGATACCATGTCTGTTGATGCCAAAACACTCGGCACCGAATACACGTTACTTCTTAATTTTTACAATAAAGAAGTCTCTACTGAATTTGAGGGTAACAAAAGTTATAAAGTGTCTGTGAAAGATTTACAAGAAATTCGTTCTAAAGTGAGCTTTGTTCTAACGAGTGAAGATGTAAACCGTGAGCTGGACAATGACTACCCGAAAAAAGACAACCCCTTCTAATTTATCCATTGATCATTTGAACATTTTCTCATTCAATGATCAGATGGTTAAATGGTTAAATGATGAAATGGTTAAATAAAAAAGTTACTTGAAGAGTAATTTTTTTTTGTTTTTAAGAAGTTTCGTGAGTCCTTCGGAGATTTCTGCACCTTTTGATACCCAGTAATCAAATCGCTCTTTCTTTATTTCTGCGCTTTGAGCTTCGAGAAATGGGTTATACGTACCTATAAGCTCCACATATTTACCGTCTCGCTTGCTTCGTTTGTGAACTGCAACAATACGATAGAATGGGCTGTGTTTTTTTCCGTAACGGGTAAGTCTTAAGGTAACTGCCATAATTCGATATTCATATTATAACATGAATATCTCAAACTTAGAACTTAAAAGTTAGAAGTCAAAAATACAAGTAAAAATTTAAAAGTTTTTATTTTTGAGTTGCACTTTTGAATTTTGCATTTTGACTTTTGAGTTATCGCACTCTGTAAGTTTGCTAATTTCATCATTTTTTAGTAAAATTCTCATTAACTATTATTACTTAAGTATATTTATATGGCTCCACTTCCAAAACGAAAACATTCCAAACAACGTAAGGGCAAACGAATGGCTGCACGCAAGCAATCATTACCAAACCTCGTCACCTGTTCTAATTGTAAAAAGCCTAAACTATCACACCGAGTTTGTAAACATTGTAATAAGTAACTTTGCACTTTTCTATTTGCACTTTGCACTTTCTTTATGGATTCTCGTCACAAACATCGCATAAAACTTCTCGAAGAACTCTTTGAGTCTAATTTCAATCCTAAGTCAGAAAATAAGGACATTCTTCTTATTGTCGAGAATCTCAAAGTAATTGATGATGCGATTAAAAAGTATGCTCCACGGTATCCAATTGATAAGTTGGCAAAAATTGACCTTTCGATTCTACGTCTCAGTATTTACGAATTAATGATTGAGAAAAAAAACCCTCCAAAAGTTATAATTGATGAAGCGGTCATGCTTGCCAAAGAGTATGGTAACGAAAAATCATACTCATTTGTCAACGGAGTACTAGGATCAATATTAAAAGAAATAACTAACAATTCAGCAATTTAACCATTTAACCATTAAAAATGCCAGATCTCAGTGACTTAGAAAAACAAATAAACGTAATCTTCAAAAATAAAGATCTATTACAGAACGCATTCGTTCACAGGTCGTATCTCAATGAAAACAAATCATTTAAACTTCCCTCTAATGAGAAATTGGAATTTTTAGGCGATAGCGTCCTTTCGCTTGCAACATCTGTTTATTTGTATAAAAAATACCCTCTACTCCAGGAGGGTGACTATACCGAGATCAAGTCAGCGGTAGTCAAGACTTCGAGTCTTGCCGAAGCAGCAGAATCTTTAGGGCTAGGTGATTACTTCCTCCTTTCTCGAGGTGAAGATCAGGGCGGAGGACGAGTAAATAAAAATATACTTGCAGACTGTTTTGAAGCGCTTATCGCGGTAATCTTTATAGATCAGGGATTTAAGAAGGCGTATGACTTTATCTTGACCTATTTATTTGGCGACAAACTTGATATGTTAGTGACGAATAAAGAGTATGTCTCGTCCAAGAGCGCACTTCAAGAACGTTTTCAATCAAGATACAAAGTCATCCCGGAATATAAAGTACTCGAAGAAGAGGGCCCCGAACACAAAAGAACCTTTACTGTAGGAGTCTATCTTAAGGATAAAAAACTTTCAGAAGGTGTAGGTGCTTCCAAAAAAGAAGCAGAAGAACAAGCAGCCGCTCTCGCGCTATCTGCATTAAAGTAAAAAACCTTTCAAAACACTCTATTTTTAACTTTTGTGGACTATAGTCCGTTGACATCTTTCATAGAACATATATCGTGGAACGTAGAACTTTATGGAAGACAAAACTAGCTATCACATGACTTTACAAGGTGTAATGAATCGATTAGCGCATTGCGTATACGACGTTTCGTTAACGTTTCCCAAAGAGGAAATTTTTGGTATTACATCTCAATTGAGAAGAGCTGTGTTATCTATAGTACTTAATTACACTGAGGGTTATGCTCGAAAAAGAAAAGCAGTTTTTAAAAACTTTATTGAGATATCATATGGGTCACTAAAAGAAACGAAGTATATATTGGAATTTTCGTACAAAAGAAAATACATGTTAGAAAAAGATTGGGTTGAATTGGATAAATTATGTGATCAGGTTGGTAGAATGCTTTGGGGAATAATGAAAAAATTAGATTAACGATGTATTTTAAGATGTTCTACGCTCTATGTTTTATGCTCCATAATTTACCTCTTGACAACGTCACAAATTTTCTCCATACTGAAAATTATTAGTCATTATTAGTTATTCAAAATATATGAAAATATTCAAAAAGGGTTTCACACTTGTGGAGCTGTTAATCGTTATCGCGATATTAGGAATTCTTGCTGTCGGTCTGCTTATCTCGCTTGACCCAGTCGAGCAAACCAAAAGAGCGGATGATACAACTGTACAGCAGAGCGCAGTTGACGTTAAAAACGCTATTGACAGATATTATGCTGGTCACTTAGCCTACCCTTGGTGTGCGACCTCAAACGCAGACAGTGGATGCGCCACATGGGTTGGAACGGGATGTACTGCAAATGGCTCATCAGCCATGTACACTACAACTGGAACATCCTGCGGTGAAACAATTCTGGCTGCACTCATAACGTCAGGAGAATTAAAAACAAGCCCTCCACAAAATATTGCACAAGAAATCAACCTTGTAGTACAAACAGCAGCAGGTGGTACGGCTGGATCAGCATTTAAGATTGCCTTCAATCCGCAGTCAAAATCGCTTGATACTAACCAGAGCTTAACTTATTACACAACGAACTTATGTGCGACGGTGGGAACCCTAGCAGGTTGCCAAAACCAAACACCAAACACTTGTTACCTTTGTTACTAAGAGCAACTTAAACGTTATTTAAAAAACCGGCTTGCAAAAGCCGGTTTTTTTTACGACAATAAATTATGCATAAAGGATTTTCTCTAGTAGAACTTCTCATCGTTATTGCCATAATAGGCATACTTGCAATAAGTTCATTTGCAGCCTACACAAACTCAATTAGAACGAGCCGTGATGCACGCAGGAAGGCTGATTTGCAGAATATTCAAAAGGCTCTTGAGACTTATTATGAAGACAACACCTCGTATCCTGCTGCGTTAGATCTGCTTGCACCAACGTACATGGCAACTATTCCAACCGATTCGGTAAGCACTGCTATGTATCAATATGTGAATGTCTTTGGACAGGGCTACTATTTATATTCGTGCATAGAAAATACTAATGATACAGGCCCCGGAGTAAACCAATCAGGATATGCTGGTACAGACTGTGGATGTGGATCAACTCCAGTTGCCGATCGATGTAGGTTTGGACTATCAAGCTCGAATATAACTCTTCCTTGAGCTTAATTAGATATTTTATTCTTTAGTTCAATCGCTTCAGCGTAGTTTGGCTTTAACATAATTGCTTTATTTAACTCTTCCTGACTGAGTTGCGTGAGAACAGTTTTCTCTTCGTCTTTTGCTTCATCTGCCTGCAGTCGATACAGAAGTGAGAGCGTGTAGGGGATTCGTGGATCAGTGGGAGCGAGTTTACGAGCTATTTTGACCGCCTCAATTGAGTTGTTCAAATACTTACCTTCAGAAGTTATTTGGTAATAAATGAGGTTGTTCTTACTTCTCGTCTTCCAGTACTGCACATTTTGATTTGAAGCAATGAGAGACTTTGTATTAAGAGCATTTGATACCTGTATTACCTTGTCAAGAGTTTTCTTATCGCTTTGAATGCTAGGATCATAGAGGAAATTTGCAAGCACGTTAGAAAGTTTGTCTTCGTATAAGTGCTCGTGATGGATTCTTTGAGCTGCCTGTATGTAACCTGCTGATTGCTGAAAATCTTCTATTTGGGCAAAAAGTTTGCCTTTTGCATACTGAATATCTGCAATAAAGTACAACGTAATCCAACCAAGATACACCACGAACAAAAATCCAACAAGAGGAACTAAGAAACGGTATGAATGATTAAGAATTGGTATTTCCTTCTCGTATTCCTTAATGCTTTCGCTTTCAATAACAATAAGCGCTGGGATTAGGAAGAAAAACAAACTCGTTACGGTAATAGAAAATCCAAAAAAATTAGTAATAAGAATCGTAATCCAACCCGCCGACAAACAAATAAGTTCTAAGTTTTTCGCTGTAGTTTTACCATTTTCGCTTTTAGTTTTAAGTTGAAAGTAAACCAACCATGCTACTGATCCTATAAATAAAAGATATGTTCCCAACCCTAAAAATCCTGTAGTCGCCAAATAATTCAGGTATTCATTGTGCGCTTTGTTATAAATATAATC
>CAYHIW010000036.1:0-9156 GCA_964356745.1 uncultured Gammaproteobacteria bacterium
TTTGAAATTGGCTTTGTTTCTTTGATCGTTACTGTGTCCCCGATCTGAAATGCTTTTGCATCATCACAGTGAGCCTTATGCTTACTATGCTTAGTGATAACTTTCTGATACATAGGGTGTCTAAACTTTCTCTCTACTCTAATAACGATTGTGTTTGTCATTTTGTTTGAGACGACGATACCGGTTAAAAGTTTTGCCATATTATTTTTCATTAATAATTGTGAGAAGAACCGCAAGTTCTTTTCGCTTCTTCCACACTTGATTTGTATCTTTTGATGGGTTTACCTTCTGCTCTACGATGAGTTTGGCAATTTCATTACGTAACACTCCCTCATCTTTTAATAGTTCTGCAACTTTTTTATCTCGTAACTTCTTCTTTAAATCTTGTTTCATATTAATGTCTCCCTAAAAACTTCGTGCGAACAGATAATTTTGAAGAAACAACGCGTAATACGTCGCGCGCGTTGACTTCGTCTAATCCGTCTATCTCAAACAACACTCTTCCGGGAACAACAGATGCAACAAAGTAAGCAACATCTCCTTTACCGGATCCCATGGTAACCTCTGGGGGCTTTTTAGTATACGGTTTGTCTGGAAAAATCCGAATCCAAAACTTACCAATCTTTCTTGTCGCTCGAGCTAGAGCAACACGACAGGCTTCGATTTCCCGATCTTTAATCCATCCTGCGTCAAGCGTCTTAATACCAAAACTACCAAAATTGAGCCTCTCACCTTTAACAGCTATTCTTCTCCACGATCCTCTAAATTGTTTTCGGTATTTTTGTCTTTTTGGCGCTAACATATTTTATTTACAAATCCAAACCTTAACTCCTATGTAACCAGACTTTGTTAAAGCTGGGTATGATGCGTAATCTAAATCTTCTCTTATTGTTGACGTTGGGACTGTTCCTTGAAAATATTTTTCTCGTCGTGAAATTTCGGCTCCCGCAATTCTTCCACCGAGCTGTACTTTGACTCCCTTTACTCCTGATTCCATTACTCTGTTCATTGTGTTGTGAACGACTGCTCGGTGGGAAAAATTCCTCACCAGCTTTTCAGCAATTGACTGAGCAACGTAATAGGCGTTTGCGTATGGTTTTTTAACCGGTTCTATTCTGAGATCAACTTTCATTTCTTTATTATCTTTACTATTTTTATTGGCAAACAAATCAGCCATAATAAATTTCTTCACCTCTTCAAGTCCTTTTCCACCTCGACCGATAATCATACCTGGTTTGACCGAGTATAAAATCACCGTAATTTTGTTAATTGCTCGTTCTATATCAATCTGCGTAACTGACGCAAATCTAAATTTATCCATCAGTTTGTGCCGAATTTTAGAATCTGACAAAAGAGCTTCTCTATAAGATCTCTTGTTGGAAAAAAACCAACGCGAATTCCAGTTGTAAATAATTCCGAGTCTTAGTCCTTTTGGATTTACTTTTTGTCCCATATTTATTTCGTTTTGACTTGTCTCTTAGTTTTTGAAACAACAACTTTTGACCCTGCCTTGCCGGCAGGCAGTTTTTGACTTTTGACTTTTGACGTATCTTCGGCGATTTGCTTCGGCTCAGTCTTTACTTCTTTGGCGATAAGAATGATCTTTATGTGCGAGTATTTTCTCTTAAAGGGCTTTGCCATTCCTCTTCCACCAGCTCTCATTCTCTTAAGCTTCTGTCCTTCTTCAATTAGGAGTGTCTTGAATTGTAACATATCACCCTCAACCTTTAAAGTGTTTTTGGCGTTGCTAACTGCTGATTGTATTGCTTTATATAACATTCTTGCTCCTTTTCGTGGTGTGTACATTAGTTTTTGCATAGCAACAACAGGTGATTCTTTTTTCACACTTTCGAGCATAAACCTCAACTTCTTTGGGGTAATTTTTTGATTTCGTATGTATGTTCTTGATTCCATAGATTAAGCTCTCCTTTTCATAATAAATGCACCACTCGACTTGTTTTTATTTCTTGTTCTTTTACCATGTGCTGGTTTACCCCATGGAGTCTTTGGATGCATTCCCGTACCAGATTTACCTTCTCCACCTCCGTGAGGATGACTTCGTGGATTCTGCGCTACTCCTCGAACCGTTGGACGAATACCCATGCGTCTTTTTCTTCCTGCACTTCCAATGATTTCGTCTTTGTGCGCAATGTTACCAACCATGCCAATGGTTGCATAACAATCATTCATAAATCTTCGAACTTCACCTGAAGGAAGCTTTATATGCACGTGCGTTTCATCTTTTCCAATGATGCTTGCCGCTGTACCTGCTCCACGAACAATCTGTCCGCCTTGTCCAGGAAGAAGCTCAACATTGTGAACCAAAAATCCTATAGGTATTTTCTTCAAAGGAAGCGCGTTACCTGGTTTTACGTCTGCGTCATCGCTCGCAATAATACTTGCTCCAACCAATAAATCTTTTGGGTGAAGTATGTATCTTTTCTCTCCATCGCTGTACTGAACTAAGGCAATGTGTGCATTTCTATTTGGATCGTATTGAATATCAACGACCTTGCCTTCAATCCCACGTTTTGTGCGCTTGAAATCAATGAGTCGATAATACCGTTTACGCCGACCTCCTTGGTGACGCACGCTTACATGCCCAGCAGAATCTCTTCCCGAATGTTTTTTCAGGATCGTGATGAGACTTTTCTCTGGTTTATTTTTTGAAAAAACAGCTTTCATAGTAATTATGCTTGTGGAAAGAGTCCAATCTTTCCTTCGGTAACTTGTACGTATGCGATTTTCTTGTCGGGCAGTGAGATTGTTTTCATTCTCTTACCAATTCTTCTTGTCTTACCTGCTCGATTTGTTACACGAACCTTCCCAACCTTGACTCCATACAACGTCTTTATTGCTTCACCAATCTGATGTTTATTAGCTTTTCCTTCAACATAAAACATGTAAATCTTGGTGCTTGCAAGTTTCGTAGCCTTTTCTGTTAGAACCGGCGCTATCAATACGTTATTAATTTGCATCTTTTTTCAAAAAATGTTTTTCTAATACGTCTATTGAACCTTCGTGAAATAAAATATATTTTGCTTTGAGTATTTCGAAGGCGTTAAGATTTTTAGCATCAATGATCGTAAGTGCAGGGATGTTTCGCGCCGAAAGAACAAGACTGTTTTTTTCGACTTTAGGTAATACGAACAATATAGATCCATCTTGAAGTTTTATTTTGTTTAAAAATGTCTGAAAGAGCTTGGTTTTTGGTTTCATTGCATCGGCTTTTTGAGAAAGACCAAAAAATTTATTCTTACTCAATGCATAGGTTAAAGAATCAAATAGCGCTTTTCTCTTTTGTTTTTTATTAAGCGATAAACTGAAGGTTTTTGGTCTTGGACCAAACACAACTCCTCCTCCGACAAAAATATGTGCGCTTTTTGCTCCATGACGAGCTCGCCCAGTACCTTTCTGTTTATAGATTTTCTTTGTCGTTGCATTAATCTCTGATCTTGTCTTGGTTGATGCGTTACCCTGTCTTTGATTGGTGCTGTAAACTCGAGCGTATAAAGATAGTAACTTTTCGTTTACTTTGCTTGTGAAGATTTCTTTAGGAAGACTCATCTGAGAAACTTCAGCTCCGGTTAGATCGTATATTGGGAATGATAAAGCAGTCTTTTTCATTGCTGTGATCTAATTTGTAAAAATCCTCTTTTTGCACCAGGAACAAGTCCTTTTACAATGAGTGCAGTTTCAGAAGCTTCAACCACTATTAATCCTTTTGTCGTTATAATATCTCCACCCATACGACCCGCCATTCTTTTTCCTTTAAGAACTCTTCCGGGGGTTGTTGTCTGACCTATGGAACCTGGAGCACGATGACGATCTGACTGACCATGAGTTTTAGGTCCGCCTGCAAAACCATGCCTCTTCACTCCTCCTTGAAATCCTTTTCCTTTAGAAATACCTATTACAGATACAACATCGTCTTTTTTAAAGAAAATGTTTGGTTTTAATTCGTCACCTTCCATAAGTTTTTGCTCCCCAACTGCAATTCCTCTTTTTTTGTCTTCTTCAATAATTTGTGCGTCACCAATGGGAAATAACATTTCCTTTAAAAAATGAAGCGGGGCTTTGATCCCCGCTTTTTGCATTTCGCCAAGCTGTGGTTTTTTGGTGCTTTTTGAAAGACCAAATCCAAGCTTAAGAATAACGTTGTTATTTTTGCCTTGTTTGACACGAATAATATAACAAGGTGAAGTTGTTATGTGTGTTACCACAATACGTCTTCCTTGTTCGTCAAACTGTTGCGACTGATCTAATTTTGCACCGAGAATTACACCTGACATAAATATAAAAATTTATTGAACACAAAAAACATCCCCCAGATTGGGGGATTTTGGTTAAATCCAATCCGGACAATGAAATGTTTTTAAGTTGTGCGTATCTTAAAGATTAAAAAACGCATTGAAGATATTATATACAATAGACCTCTTTTGATCAAGGGCGAATCGATTCTAAAGCTTTAATCACTCTATCAACTGCTTCTTGAGTATTAGAACGCCAACCTGCCATATTTTTTATCCCAACATAGCCTTTTATAAATTCGTATTGATCTCTAAAAGATCCATATTTAAATTTTGACTTTAATAGTACTTCGAAGAGAGGAATACCACTATCATCTTCCGCTTCCCAAACCGTGAGTTTTCTTTTTAGCGTAGGTGTTCGTTTAGGAATGGGTATACCAGTCAGAAAAGGAACGGGTATTTCCCAACTAAGACTGTCCTTTACTGTAACGTCGCATTCAAGCGGCGTCCTTACGAAGCTGCTTCTATACTGCTCACCAAAATACATAGGCTGACCAGTAAAAGAGTTCGTCTTAAACTTAGCGTTCTCACCAAAGGCAGGAACACCTTCCAAGATCTTGTCAAGATTATGAATTAAATCAAAACCTATTCTTCCAAGTTGGACCGGTGGAATTTTTTGACCCGGTTCTACGGTTTGAAATCGAGGATTCTCATGAATCGACATATACCGTGCAGCATAACAAAACGCTTCTCTCAAGTCAAATCACCCCCTTACCACTTTTGTACGATCGAGCAAAAGTGGCAATTAGATATTGAAAAAAGAGCGCGCCTTTGCTTCATGCTCTATCTTTTCAGCAACTACATAACTCATGTATTTACTACTCTCGACAATTTGTTTAATCAATTTAATTTCTTTCTCGCACTCGTAAGGAAACAGGTAAACACTTTTTTGATATGGGTAAAATCCAATACTTGTTAAAAACCTTCGTAAATAGTTTCGCTTGTTTCTCTGTATTTCTGGAACATCAAAAAATACCAAATACCATTTACCACTCCACTTTTTTTTCGATTTCTTAAAATCAAGAAGCTTTTTAATAGAATATTTAAGAATCTTCGTATTGTATCTACCCCGAAGGTGAACAAGCACTGTATCGTTATTTTGTGATAACGAAAGTATTTCTTGCTTTTCTAAATTCTTTAAAACACGTTGAACTTTTGCTTTTGATATTGACTTGGAAGTATTAGGGTTCTTTATTTTGTCGATAATTTCTAGGATTAATCCCAAAACAATAGGGAAGTTTGGAGTCAGTATTACCGTTCCACCAACGATCAGACTTATTCCCAAAGCAGACATTACAAGATCTCGAACTTCCCAGGCTCGCGTATTTTTATCTTTCGATTCTGACATAAATAACTCTTACCACTTTTGCTCGATCGTACAAAAGTGGTTGATATTTTTATGATCAGACTGGGATTTTGGTTTGTCAACGGACTGAGAGTCTACAAACAGTAGTTATTGGACTATTGAGACTTGATGTTTTTTCTCATATATGTGCTTACTAAAATGCGCGGGCGAAGAAGTCTTGTAAAAAAGAGGCTATGGTTTTGTGAGGAGAAGACGGACGCGTGATCCTTCATCAGTTTTCACTGGTTCGATAATGGGTTCTTCAATCATTCCTTGTTTACGAAGTGCTTTTAATACTTTCCTTCCATTTTTCAATCTTACTTCGTCAATACCATCTCCATAATCTGTTTGCCAGACCCATGGGTAAACTTGGAAGAGTCCTCCTTGTTTTAGCACTCTAAGACATTCTCGCATGGAAGATTCAAGAACTTCATAATTTAAATCGAGGTATGCTGAAAATAAATGCGTCGAAATTACCGAATCAAAAACTTCATCTTGAAAGGGTAGGCTGGATGCAAAAGCTGGAATGTAACGATCAGGATGTTCTTTTTTTGATTTTTTAAATCGTTGAAGTGCTTCAGTAATATAATCATCTCGACCCCACGCCTCAAACACTCCTTGCATAGCGTCATTGACTTTTTTCTGACTTTCATAAAGTGGATCTGTCGCAAGTGCTCTCGCTCCTCGCATATTTAATTCTTCGGTTAAGTCTGATATCCCTGCCCCCACTTCAAGAAAAGCGTGTCCTTCAAGATTCTCTGGCAAGACTAACGTGGGGAGGAGAACACGATGAGATGCTATTGTCACGTCAGAAATTATAGATATATCCCGTTCTGATGATGTTTCATGGACTGGTTGCGCGTATATCAAGTTCAATAGTTCTGTTCGCATAGTCAAAATGGTTACATTTTGACTTCGAGTTCAACACCAGCAGGAAGTTCAAGATGACGAAGAGCGTCGATTGTTTGAATGGTAGGGTTCTGAATATCGAGAAATCTGCGATGAATGATTAGTCCAAAATGCTCACGAGCATCTTTGTCGGTAAACGGAGACTTATTAACTACGAAAGTTTCTTTTTTTGTAGGAAGTGGAATCGGCCCAATAACAGATGCACCGGTTTTCATTGCGGTATCAACAATCTTTTGGCATGTGTCATCGATAAGGCGATGATCATACGCTTTTAATTTAATTCGAATACGTCCTTTAGGCATATTAATGTGCTAAAAATTGGTTACGGGTTACGCGTTATTTCGTGACCTTGGTTACCACTCCTGCTCCGACTGTGTGACCACCCTCTCGGATAGCAAACTTAAGCCCTTCTTCAAGCGCGACAGGGTAAATAAGTTTGACTGCGACTTTCACATTGTCCCCCGGCATAACCATCTCTACTCCTTCTGGAAGGGTAGCTTCTCCTGTTACGTCGGTTGTACGAATGTAAAACTGAGGTCGGTATCCTTTGAAAAATGGAGTGTGTCGTCCACCCTCTTCTTTAGTAAGAACATAAATTTCTGCTTCAAACTCTGTGTGAGGAGTGACTGAACCTGGTTTTGCGACAACTTGTCCTCTTTGTACGTCTGTTTTTTCAATTCCTCGAAGAAGAAGACCGGTGTTATCACCTGCGCGTGCTTCATCAAGAGATTTTCTAAACATCTCAATACCAGTAACAATTGTTTTCTTGCTCGCCTTAAGTCCAACTATCTCAACTTCTTCGTTTACTTTAAGAACTCCTCTTTCTACTCTTCCCGTAACGACTGTTCCTCGTCCTTGAATGGTAAAGACGTCTTCTATAGGCATTACAAATGGTTTATCGATGTCTCGAACTGGATCTGGGACATACGAATCAACCGTTGCCATCAATTCTTCGATTGCTTTTATTGACTCTGGATCGTCTTGAAGAGCTTTGAGTGAAGAACCTTTAATAACAGGAACTTTATCACCTGGATAGCCGTATTTCGTAAGCAAGTCACGAACTTCCATCTCAACTAAGTCAAGAATTTCTTTATCCTGAACCATGTCGACTTTGTTTAAGTAAACAATGATTGCGGGTACGTTTACCTGTTTGGCTAGAAGAATGTGTTCTCGTGTTTGAGGCATTGGGCCGTCGGGTGCTGAAACAACAAGAATTGCACCGTCCATCTGAGCGGCACCGGTAATCATGTTCTTGATGTAGTCTGCATGACCTGGAGCATCAATGTGGGCATAGTGTCTTTTGTCTGTTTCGTACTCTGAGTGATGGATGTTAATGGTAACACCACGCGCTTTTTCTTCTGGAGCCTTATCAATGTCTTCGTATTTAAGAAATTTCGCTTGTCCTTTTTTGGAAAGAACATAGTGAATTGCTGATGTAGTTGTGGTTTTTCCATGATCAACGTGACCAATGGTACCAATATTTAAATGGGGTTTATTTCTTTGAAAGACACCTTCTGCCATAGTTGTTTATGTAAATGAAAAAATAACTTTTAAAATGTAACTGCTCTATCAATCCAAAGTGGATGTGAAACTAATTATATATTGAACACGGGAAAAATACAAGGATAATTGCAGTTGATTTTACTCCTTGCTGTTTTTTATGATAAGGTGTGCAATGAAAAAAGTCAAGACGTTTTTCCATATTCTTTTTAATAGCCTTATTCCTAATGCTCCGTATTACCATAAGATAAAAACAACCCCACTTAGTTTTTCTCTTAAATATTTTCTTGCACTCGTTGTATTTGTCAACGCAGTTTCGTTTTTTATATTATCCGTACGTTTTCCTCCTCAAAAGATCAACCAAATCAAAACCTCGGTAGTAGAAAGTCTCAATTCATTTCCTGATAATTTAAAGATCTCGCTTGAAAATCGAGTACTCACGACCAACGCAAATCGCCCCTATCTGTTCTGGATTGATTTCAATAGTAATAAATATCTCCTGTTTGTCATTGACGAGAATGCTCCAGCAGTAAAAATAACAGAATATCATTCCTATCTCCTCTTCACGAAATCTAAGATAGTTGTCAACGTTAAAAAAATTGGTAGGTTTGACTCGAACGTCCTTTCGTATCCACAGAACTGGAAATTACACATCGGCAAGTCAGACGCTATGAATCGTGCCGAGCATATTGAAAATATTTCTTTTGCTCAAATTGCTCTTTTCTTCCTCCTAGTACTGCCATTTCTTAGAACATTTCTCTTTATTCTCTATATAAGTATATTAAGTGTGTTCTGTTTTCTTATCTATTCTGTATTTAGCAGAAAACACTCATTATCCAAAACATTTCAAGTATCTCTTCATGCTTTTACGCTTCCCTTCATCTTGGACGCTGTGCTATTTACCATGGGTAAAACAGCACCATTCTCGTTTATTTTATTTCTCATCCTCATCCTCGTCTTTATTCTTTCTGCTTTATACGAGATGTATTATCGAGACAAATAAACCTGCTACAATTTCCTCGCATGAATCTTAACCCTCAACAAATAAAGGCAGTAAAACATCGTCGTGGACCGCTTCTTATTATTGCTGGC
>CAYHIW010000037.1:0-9120 GCA_964356745.1 uncultured Gammaproteobacteria bacterium
TGACTGGACAGGAAGATGTAGCGTGCGGGTTATATTTTTATTTCTTGCAATTACCTCAATAAGCTCATCAGAGAAGTCCCATGGATTTGAGGAGTAAAATTCCACAAGATCAAAGCCTATTTTTGCTACAGCCTCGAGTAGGTAAGGGAACAGAGTGGGAATGCGATATCTACCCAAATGTTTAACAAAAACAGGTTCTATTTTCTTTCCATTAATTTAAATTCAATTTTCACACGAGGGTTAGCTAATGTTTTTGAATTATTAAAATATGTTTTTTCGAGATCTCGTTTCGTCTGTATGTTTTCCTCACCAAGCAATAGATCGGCTCCGTACGAATTTACGTTTTGGCCAAGGAGGGTTATTTTGCGACAACCTTTTTTAAACAATTCTTCACATTCCGCAATGATTGCATGAAAGGGTCTGCTGATTTCACGACCTCGTGAATAAGGGACAATGCAGAAGGTACAAAAATTATTACACCCGTTTGAGATAGGAACCCAAGCGTGTTCTTTATTGTTCCGAACCGGTTCCAGATCAAATCCGACTTCCTCAATTGGCATAAACTCATCTACTTCGGGCATCCTTTCACGAATCTTTTGGAAGTATTGTCCTGTCTTATCTCGGAAGGCCACTCCTATCATGCACCCGGTTACGATGATTTTGTAATATTCTTTGTTCTTAAGTTTTCGAGTTTTAATTTCTCCAAGATTTCTGATAAGTCCATATACGCGGTCTTCTGCAGACTGTCGTACCATGCAAGTATTTACAATGACATACTGAGCGTCTTCATAATTTGTGGCTTTTGAATAGCCACGTCCAGTAAATGCAGCGTCTACGCGTTCAGAGTCGGCGACGTTTTGTTGGCATCCAAATGTTTTAATTATAAATTTCATTTAACATTGATATCTTCGTATTATTAATTATTAGTAAAATTTGTTTTTTTCAATCGTTCCATTATGAAGATAAAGACGATGAGAACGATTCCAACGGTAGCAAATGCGAGCATTTTCTCTATTCCTTTGAAAAATAACGCAGCGATACCAAGAATAAAGGTGATGAGCCAGTAGAAAACAGCGATACGTCTTCTTCCCCAACCAATCTCAAGCAATCGATGATGAAAATGTCCCCAGTCAGCACGAAATGGCGACTGTTTATTTTTGAGTCTGCGTAAAATACTATAAAGGGCGTCTATGGTGGGTACCGAAAGAATAAGAACCGCCGTTCCAATCTTTCCAAACGAAAGAATAGCAAGAACACCAAGCAAAAATCCTGCAAGACTCCCCCCTCCATACCCAGGCATTATTTTTTGAGGATAGACGTTGAAAGGAAGAAAGCCAAGGTATGCACCCGCGACAACAAACGATAAAAGGGTGACTGTTTGAGTTGATATGTCGTGAGCTGAGAAACGCTGTGCGAGAAGTCCTAAGAAAATAGCAGCAATACCGACAAATCCAGGTAATTGTCCATCAACTCCCTTGCTCCAGTTCACCATGTTCATAGTCCAGGTAAGCCAAATAACCGCGAGAAGATTGCCGAGAATAAGGATGGAATGAGTGCCAAATATATCAAGCGTTACTTTCCACAAGTCAAGACGAATGACCCCTCCAAACGGGTTAGAAATATAAGGAATACCCAATCCAAAACCAATAACAATAAGAGAGATTAAAATATTTGTTGCAAAACGAAAGTAGGGAGATATGTCTAATTGGTCATCGATGAGACCAATTGCGGTAAGCAAAAATCCTGCTATAAGGACGCCCAGAACAATTTTATTAAGTTGGACAAATAAAATAGTGGCCAAAAAAAATGCCAGAAAAATAGGCAAACCACCACCACGAGGAATAATACCCTTGTGCGTATGAGCGGGATGTGTCTTTTTTTTGTGATCAGTAACGAGATTAAGTTTTTTTGCAATATAAATAGTGGGAATGGTAAAAAGAAAAGAAAATAAGAATGAGCTTACAAATGCAAAAAAATTATCGTTCATGATATCAGGAAGATGATTTTTAAAAAGACCGCAGTAAATGACACAAGTAAAAATAATTTCAAATAGTAAAATAACTGTTTCACGTAATTATTGTCGTAAAAATATTTTTTATAAATAAACGAATTGAGGAAGAAAAAAAAATTAAGTAGGAGTGGAATTAGAAGAATGAGCCACCATGCAGCAAGTTGTGTTTCTCCATGAGAGCGTGAATAAAAAATAGGAATCTGTGGCGGAAGCGAACTACTCTTAAAAAGTATCGTAAGAAACATGGCAAGATTTGCTGTCAAAAGTAGAAATGGCATATGTTATGAGTATACTTTTTTGAGAGGAAATTTTTTGCACAGTATCTCAACCTTCTTTTTAATTTCAACAAGTTCTTTGCGGGCTTTATTTACTATTGTTCGACGTGTGTCCTTATCAAGTTCCGTTCCTACAATAAATTTTTTTGCGTGTCCAATAACGGTCGCTACATCGTTAATATACGAGGCAATCTGTTTCATCTCTCTCTCTTTCATGCCTCTTGTGGTAAGGCCGGGTGTTCCCAGTCGTATACCCGAAGGAAAAAAAGGAGGGTTTGGATCATTGGGAACTGCGTTTCGATTGAGAACAATTCCTGCAATTTCACAAGCTTCGGCCATGGTATTACCCAGTAGTTGTTTGTTCTGAAGATCGATCAAAATAAGATGATTGTCGGTGCCTCCGGTAACCAGATTAAATGAAAACTTTGTTAGTTCAGCTGCAAGCACCTTGGCATTTGCAACAATTTGTTTTGTGTATTTTTTAAACTGTGGTTTTGCTGCTTCTTCCAACGCAACCCCAATCCCCGCTATGGTGTGCATGTGCGGTCCACCTTGAATACCAGGAATAATTGCTGAATTGATTTGTTTAGCAAGGTCTGGATTTTTATCAAGTCCTTTATTTGTTGTCATAATAAGCGCTCCTCGGGGTCCGCGAAGCGTTTTGTGAGTTGTTGTCGTTACGACATGTACGTGAGGAACCGGGGAGGGATGGTTGCCTCCAATAACAAGGCCTGAAATATGTGAAATATCTGCAAGTAGATAGGCTCCAACTTCATCGGCAATTGCAGCAAATTTTTTCCAGTCAAGTGTTCTGGCGTAAGCCGTAGTACCAGCAACTATTATCGAAGGTTTGTGTTGTTTAGCAAGCTCCCTGAGCGTCTTAAAATCGATCGTTCCTTTTTCATCGACCTCATATGGTAATGATTTAAAGTAAATACTGGATGCATTTTTGTTTGCACCATGCGTAAGGTGCCCACCACTTGCAAGAGACAAGCCCATAATGACATCTCCTGGTTTTAGTAAAGCGGTATAGACAGCAAAGTTCGCGGGAGATCCGGAGTGGGCTTGTACATTAACATACGGGACATTAAAAAGCTTTTTAGCACGATCTTGGACAAGCGTCTCAACCTCATCGACTATTTCATTTCCTTGATAGTAGCGTCTTCTGGCGTACCCCTCTGAATATTTATTCATAAGACACGAACCAACCGCTTCTTCAACCGCATAAGAGGCGATGTTCTCTGAAGGAATCATCATAAGAGTGTTTTGTTGACGTTTACCCTCTAATTCAATAAGTTTTGCGATAGCGGGATCGGTTTTTTTCAAGTATTTCATCTTTGGAAAAACATTATATCAAACCACTAGGGAACAGATTGCTCTATGCGAAATTCAAGCTTCTCATTGATAATTACTGCTCTGCGGGGATATGCGGGAGGACTATATGTCATTTTATCACTCGGAATTAATACTTTCCCAACGTATGCTGGGACTTCTTGGTAGAGCTTATTGTAAATAAAAACCTTGTCTTGATTAAAATAATACTGAGCTGTGTGAAAATCTAATTCATTCTCAACATAGATAATAGTTTGAGAGTTAAGATGTGGTTTAATTTTCGCCGCTAATGTTTTAAAGTCAGCTTTTCTACGTTCTTTAATCTGAATAACATTGAAATGCAGTGAAAACATAAAAAGAGTAATGAGCATTACGATCGAAAGTATTTTATATTTTGAGTATTCAAAGACGTAGATTAAGTAAATAATAAGACCAACGCCGGTAAAAATTAAGTATCGTGGAAGAAATAATGGTTTCCATAGCGAGATGATGAAGACGCTAAAAGAAGGAATGGTAAACCAGAAAAAGAGAGACTTTACTACGTCATTTTTGAGTAATTTATCCCTCATTAAGACAAGCGAGCTGCCAATCAATATCCACATAAACAGAATGAAACCGAGTGAGAATTTCTGGTAAAAATAAAGGAAGTATTCATAACCTGTGTAGAGGGTAAATGGGATGCTTAATAACTCTCTTAAGCCGGGTTTTAAAATCCAGAAGTTGGAATCGATCGATTTGTTTTGAAACAAAAAGTAGACAATCCACGGGATAAATAACAGAAAAGAGTAAGTTGCATGTTTAATGGAGTGTATTTTTTCTTTCTTCGTCCAACCGCTCATGAGAACGAAAAGCACCTGGGTTGCCAATACAATCGTCATGAAGTAATGCGTATACAGTCCTAAAAGTAATGAAATGAAGTATAGTCGAGATCTTTTTGTCATTAAAAAGTAGTAAGAAGCTGTAGATATAAGCGCAAATAACATATACATCCTTCCTTCGAACGCATAATAGTTAAGAAGAGGATTGACGAAAAATAGCAATGCATAAAGAGAAAGTTTTTTTCCTTTTATTTTTAATACGTCAATAAGCAATTCGATGAAGAAATAAAAAAGAAAGCCGTAGCAAAGAAATGAGAGTGATCGAATAGCAAGTTCTGAGTTGCCGAATATAAGCATCCAGATCTTCAGAATGAAATAATACAGTGGGGGGTTAAAGTCTCGAGAGGTAATTTTGATGATGTCGACAATTGAGTGTTTTGCCAAAAGATACGAAAAGGCTTCATCACGCCAAAGGCTTTGAATGAAGTAGGAGAGAGGAGTTTTGGTATATAAAAATTCTAGCATTTTAAATTTTCTCAGTGACTTTGTATTTTAATTTTTTGCCAAAAATAATTCGGGTGTGTGCATCAAGAGCTGGGATTGATGAAAGGACAAAAGTGACCACTGGAAGAAGATACCATTGGATAATCAGAAAGGGAATAATAATAGGATTGGTTTTTTGAGAGAATTTCCCTCGCAATTTAATGTCAAGATAACTGTAGACTAATAAAAAAGAGGTTGAAAGAGTGAGGATAAGACTCGAAATTTGAGGAAGTAAGAATCCTAACACGGTACGTTTAAAAACAGGATTAATAAGAGGAGGAATGAAAGCGCTAATAGTGAGGATAAAAAAAGAAACGGGCCACAATAAATGATTCTCAATGAGAAATATGAGTTTTTTAATTTTAGGTAGTACTGGAAGATGGGTTGATGCAAAAGACTGTTGAAAAGCATAGCCGATATCGCTCACGCCCCATGCCCATCTCTTTTCTTGTTCATACCTATTGGTAAATGTTTTAAAAAACTTACCGGAGTAAACGGCATCACCGCCAACAATAGTATATAAAGGTATCGTTTTAACTTTTTCTCCAAATTTAAAAAATGCCTGAAAGTAAACGTGCCAATCTTCGGGAATAATATCGACATCCCAAAAGTTAATCTGTTTTAGGAGCCACAGACTCGTAGAATAGGTTGAGATCTGAATGAGGTTTTTCTTTTTCGATAAAAATGCCAGTCGTAGAATCGAGGAGAGCGTTGCTTGCATGCGCACAAAAAAAGGCAGTTGCCAGAAATTATTATAAAGAAGAACGGGAGCCCAATAAAAATGATATAGACGATCGGTGTCTTTTAAATACTCACAAGTAAGGTAAGAAAAATAATTTTTAGGAAACAAGCTATCAGCATCCGCAATGGTAATGAGAACTTTTTCAGGTTTAAAATTATGTTCCTTTACATATTGGTCAACAATAATCGCTGCGTGTGTCTGATTGCTTGCTTTCCCGGCAACTTCATGGGGTTGAAGTGTGTGCCAAGTCGTTATAATGTTTTGAAAATAATGTGAAAACTCATTTCTTAATTTTTTATCTTTTTCGTGAGCTTCCTCTTCTCGATCTTCGAATGCAAGTACTAAATGCATTGTTTTGTGCGGATAATCTGACTGAGTAATCTTCAGTACGGTGTCTTGAAGTTTATGAAGGAGTTCTTTGTAGTTTGGGATAATGACGAAGTGTTGAATAGATTCTGCATCTTTACGCATGACTTTTTGTTTGTACGAAATAGTCTGATTAAATTGAATCGTTTTGTACGAAAGTACAGAATGATAAACGGTTGTAATTGATTTATAAAAAAAATAAACGTCAAAAGAAAGGATGAAATAAGCAACAACGGCTGGGTGAAACGGCGATAAAAAAACAGGAAGAAGAATAAGGAACCACGACATGACGGGAACAAAAATATCAAAGAGTCGCTGAAAAAAGGGCGACGAAGCAATACGATCCGACATGTCACTATTATACCTTTTATTGCCAGGCTTCGCAGATGATTTTATAAGAACAGAAGTTACACCAAGGACCAACCCTTGCCTCAAACCTTTTTGCTTTGATCTTTTCAACTACGTCATATATTTTTCCCTTAGTCTTTTGGAGATCCTCAGGAGGTTTCTTCATGGAAACTTTTTCGCTATCTTGAAGATAATAAAATGTAAGAGTGATTTTGTGTGCGGGTTTTTTATAGAGTCCCTTATCGGTTGCTGCAAGAAGATAGATGGAGAGCTGCAAGCTTTTTTCCAGTTCTTTCAAGCTGGGTTTTTTCCCCGTCTTGTAATCGATTATCTCAATCCCCTTTTTACTTCCCTCATCAACACGGTCAATTTTGCCGGTTATAAAAACATCGGAAGCGATTTTAATTTTAAATGGGCGTTCTAGATCAAGGACAGATGTTCTTTTGTCATGAAATGTTTTGTAAAATCGCGTTAGCATTTCTATTCCCTCGAGTTTCATTTTCTTTTCATGAGGTTTGGAAGTGTAGCCAATTGGAATCCAGTTAGCCTGATAGAGCTGGAGCAATCTTTCAAGCCCAACACTTTTATCTTTTCGAAATTCATCGTAATATCTTTCGAGAGCGTTGTGAATTGTACTACCAAATGATGCCGCTGCGTTGGGCGCTGCTGGTATACGGAGTGCGTATTGATATTTATATCGAAGAGGACACAGCTCATATGTTTGTATCTGAGAAAACGATATAACGGTTGGAGTGACTTTCTGTGGTTTAATAGAGTCTTTTTTCTTTTTGTACTCGAATATTGATAGTTGTTTTTTCGTGTCTTGAGCGATAAATACTTTGCGTTTTACATACTTCTCTCCAAAAGCCTCAACTATAAATCGAGAAAGTTTTCGAATTCGTTTCCCGTCACCATAGTATTCAGAAGCAGTAAAATAGAGAAAGTCCTTAGCGCGTGTCATTCCAACGTAAAACAATCTTCGTTCTTCAAGCACGTGAGGATCTTGAGTGGGAAGCGTTTCTTTAATCAGCGCGGTTGGAATTGGAATTTTCTCTGATCTTTCAATTGTTGGAAATCGTCCTTCGACCAGATTAACCATAAATACAACGGGAAACTCAAGTCCTTTTGCAGAATGCAGAGTGAGAACATGTACAGCGTCATACTCAGCTCTATCGATTTCGGGCGCAAGAGGAGATTCGCCAAGTTCCATGCTCATGGTAAGGTAATCGGCAACAGCAAAAACCGAAGCATCTTCATGATGTAGCTCGAAAGACTTAAGTCGTTGAAAGAGTTTATTTATCGTAAGTGCAACTTTTTCATCTTTTACTGAGTTATATCTCGATATTTTTTTCAAATAACCCGTGTCTTCAAGAAAGTAGTAGAGCAACTGTCCTGCTGTTTCACGTTTCAATAGGCCTAAGTATCTTCTGATCATTTTCAACAGTATTGCCAACTGATCCCTAGTTTCCTTTTTTATTTTGGGAAGATATTTTTGATAAATAAGATTGTCTGTTAATGTCGGTTCGAGTAATACTACAATTGCCTGGAAAAGAGGAAGGTTTGATTTTCTCGCAAATGAAAGAAGTTGAGAAATATCTACAGGATCAAGTTCCAGTATGTCCATAGACAAGACTCGGTAGAAAGATGCAGAGTCTTCGACGTTAGCCAAAAATTGTATAAAAGCAATTAAATCTTTTGCTTCGGGTTGTTTGAAAAGCATACCAGGCCCTGGAAGTTGATAAGGTATTCCTTCCTGGGAGAGTGTTCGTATAAATGGATCGATATGGGTATTGGCTCTTACCAAAATGGCAAAGTCAGAATACGTATAGTTAAGAGACTTTTTTAAAGCGTTTATTTTTTTGACAACAAAACGAACTTCATCTTCTATAGTTTGGCTTACATAAAAAAAAGGTTCGTTATCGCTACTTGGTCTTGAAGACTCGAGTTTTTTAGAAATTCCCAATTGTGTTTCTAGTGTGTCGGGGTTATTGTGTTGAATAAGACGATATGAAAGATCAAGAATCGATTGAGAAGATCGGTAATTGGTACGAAGAGTAATCTCTTTTGCGCTGGGATAGTCCTTCATGAAAGTTAAAATATTCGAAACAGATGCTCCTCGAAATTTATAAATGGCCTGTGAGTCGTCACCCACGATAGTTAAATTGGGTTTCTGTTTTGGAGGGCAGAGTAACTTGAGAAGGATGTACTGTGCGATATTAGTATCTTGAAACTCATCAACAAGAACATACTTAAACTGAGATTGAAGTTTTTTTTTAATATCTTTTCGTTTTTGCAGTAAAAGAATGGTGTAGTAAATGAGGTCGCCAAAATCAAACATTCCCTCCTTTTCTTTGAGAATCTGATATGCATGATACGCTTCTACAAGTTCTTTACTTTTTTCTCGTTCTTCAGTTGGTTTATATTTTTTGTAATCATCTGGAGTTATATGTTCGTCTTTAAGCCTAGAAAAGTGCAGTAGTAACGATTCGATAAATTTGTTTGGGTTACCAAGCGGTCTAAAATACTTGAGCTTTAACAAAAACAAGTTTTTTCGAAGAAAAAGTACTGATTCGGCGTGTGACATAAGATGAAAGTTGGGTGACAGTCCAATTGAAGTTGCGTTGTCTCGAAGGATTCTATCGCAAAAGGAGTGAAATGTTGAGATCCACATTTGAAAATAGCCAT
>CAYHIW010000038.1:0-1828 GCA_964356745.1 uncultured Gammaproteobacteria bacterium
TTTTATTTTAAAGGGCTCGATCTTTGTAGGGATCACGGGGTACTCTCGTATATTACTAGTAAAACATTTTGGACAATTCAAACTAAAAAGAATGTGCGAGAATTACTGCTAAACAATAATTTAGTAGATATATACGATACTGCAAACCCTTTTGAGAGTGTGATGGTAGATACCTGCGTGGTGCTTGTGCAAAAAAATTCAAATCAGTTAGGGAAAATCAACTTTCTTATTGGTAATGAAATTGTGTCATCAAATGGAAAAAAAGAAGTGGATTATTTAAACCCGTTAAAACAACAAGTAGAGAAAGTAATTTATGAAAAAGCTGTCAATAAAGTAATTTTCAATCCAACACCAGAAAATCTAACTATTTATCATAAATATAATGATGCGGTAAGTGATTTGATGAAAAAGTGGTGGTTGATGATTAGTACGAGCAAAAATATCACGAAGCATGGATCTCAATTGATTGAGTATAGAGATGGTCTAAAAGCTGGCGATATTACACTTCTTGGATTAATTACTGATGGAGGGCAAGGTCTTGCAACAGCGAACAATGGAAAATATGTTGGTGTGCTTTCTACAACCAAAGAAGCAACAAAAGTTAGAGAGGCTCGAGTCGGTAAGTTTTTTGAGTTTATTACTGATAAAAAAATTACTGAATACGGATCAAGTAAGGAAACTGTTCGTGTGTTTTTAAATAAATTGTCTGAAAAAGAAGCCCGTACACTATTTGATTCACTAAAGGGAAAATATGGACGAGACATTTTCGGGACAGGATTTTTGTATCGTATTGTAGATCCAAGCGAGACCAAAGACGTAAATCTAATGTCCGATGAAAATAAGAAAGGTGGTTTATCTGGTAACCAAACATTTGTTCCGTATGACAAGGGCGATAAAGACGGCAATCGTTGGTATTTGCGTACGCCGTATTATATTGATTGGAGTAAAGAAAATGTAAAATCCTTAAAGGAAAATTCAGGAAAGAAAGGGCAAGGAATGCCAGTTGTGAGAAGTCCTCAATTCTACTTTCGAGCAGGTTTTTGTTGGAGTGATATTCATACAATCCTTATAAAAACTCGTCTGAAAGAGCAGAGCGTTCATGATGTAAAAAGCATGAGCATGTTTTCATTTACTCCAAAATGCACAGATAAATACCTTGTTTGTTTATTAAACTCAACATTTATTAGCAACTACGATTTTACTTTTATTAACACGACTTCATCTTTTCAAATTAATGATGCAAGACAACTTCCTATAATTATTCCAGACAATAAACAACTTGCTGATTTTGAAGACCTTTTTGATCGCGCGTATGCGATCAAAGTGAACCAATTTGATGGGAAGATAACAAACGCTATCGCAGATCAGAAACTTAAAGAAATCCAGAAGGAACTGGACGAAAAAGTTTTGCAACTATATGGCTTAAGTGATCTTGAAATGAAAATCATCGAATCCCAAAAATAGATATGAAAAAAATTTCTTATTCCCAAAAACTTTATTATAAGGCTAGCGCAAAACTCCTTGTTTTTCCGATTCTTGCGATGGTCCTAGCGATTATTTTGTTTATTTTTGGTGTCGGTAATGCAATAGCACTTGGTGTGCCACTGGCCGGGATTGTTGGTTTTGGTCTCGGATTTATTTTCTTTCCATTGAGCGAGTGTGCCCAAGCAATATTTGATAGAAAGTTTGATCCTGTATATTCAAAATATGGAGACCCGATTATGCATGAGAGGGAAACAGCAAAGAGAGGGATAGATGGAGAGAATATTGTATTTGGCTGGCTCAATGAAATCCTTCCTGATAAATCATGGTCAATATATAAAAATAT
>CAYHIW010000038.1:1838-8565 GCA_964356745.1 uncultured Gammaproteobacteria bacterium
TTTACAGCAGGCAATGAAAATATATTTGACATAGACGCCATAGTGATTGGCCCGAAAGGAATTTTTGTATTTGAGGTAAAGAATTTGTCATATGATTTTTTCTTTACCTCACATGACTGTGCTGTTGTAGTGGGTGAACAAATTCGACCATGTTCTCAAAAAGACCCGCGAATACAAGTAGCTCAAAATGCAGAGATCGTAGAAAAGAAATTAAAGACCAGTGGCTTGAATGGAATAAAAGCGAAGCGCGCAGTTGTGTTCGCTCGCCCAGAGTCCATACGGTTTCTCGGGAGTACTACAGTCTTTTTGGTAGATAACAAGGAAACCCTAAAAAAGTATATACTTGAACAGTATGATGACCCAAGGTTTACTCCTGAGTTTTGCGAGAAAGTAAAAAAGGTAATTTTGTCACAATAAAAAATATGAAGTTAGATATCAAAGATGAAATTTTAAGGAACCAAGATAAAATTTTATCGTATATTGATATTGAAAGCGTTGATGTCTATAGGTTCCTTAAAAATGAATATAAAAAGGGTCCCATAAATGATAATGCTGTTTTTCAGTTTGTTTTTAGATCGTACTATCGGCTAGATAACGCTGGGCTAGGAGACGGGTTGAAGAAGAAGTTTTTTGAACTAATGGTTGACAAGCAGGATAATTTAAAAAAAATATTATTAGAATTATATCGTATTCCAACCTTAAGAAACCTAAGTACTGTTCAGTTTAGTTTTGCTACCAAATTATTACACACACTAGATAGCAATAATCCGATTTTTGATTCAGAAGTTTCGGATGTGATCCATAAAAAGGTCTCAGGAAAAAATAAAGAAGAAAAGATTGAATCCTGTTTAAGAATATACGAGTCCTTAAAAAGCACATATGTGACGTTGCTACAGGACGAACAAATTGTAAAGGTGATTTTAAAGTTTAGAGAGAAATTTAAAGTAAACAAGAGTGACGTGCCCGACATGAAAGTTTTAGACTTCATCGTCTGGTCTCTAGGAAAACTAATAAAGAGAAAATAATTTTATGAAATTAGATATTAAAGAATTACTAGATTTTTTTGATGATAAAAAGAACTCTGAAAAAGGAGATGCTAATGCGCTCATGGCTATTATGGGTGAGGACTTGAACGCTGCAGTTTATAAGCATTACAGAAGCAATGAGGTAGAAATCCTTCATGACGACTCCGTCCTTGCCGGCGGAAAAGGGGGCAAATGGCTTGATAGGTGGGCCGTAGACAAGGAGAATAGGAAGATACTGCAATGCGAGATAAAAAATTGGGGCGCAACTGCTCTTGGGGGTAAAAAACTAAGCTCCGACGCTAACGATGAAAATATTAAGAAAGTTGCCGAGCATCACTGGAAGCGCGAGTTGAATAATAATTTTTCAGAAACAAAAGAGCACCCCAATGGAGTTACTAAAGTTCTTTTTCCTATGCGCAAACCAAAGGAATATGAAAAGTATAAGGTTGAGCCACTTCTCATTTATTGGATGCCAATCTCTGCTGACCTAAATGGATTGAACCCACTATCTAAGCTTCCTGTGAATCATCTTCATTCAGTTATAAAGACTGACTTCAGAGAGCTCACTGTTTTTTCAGTATCATTGTACCTTCGTCAATTATACAAAAATGGAAAAGGGAATAAAACAATAGATTTGGATATGCCACATTTTGAGCATAGAATGGGGATACTAGCTCGGCTTACCAATAAATAACATATGTCTGAATACTACAAAGCTAACAGAACAAGAAATATTTATGACCCCGAAAGCGAGGCGCCATTTAAGCTGTCACGTTCAAAGATAGAAAACTTCATGTATTGTAAAAAGTGCTTCTACTTGGATCGTAGGCTTGGCATAGGAGAACCACCAGGATTTCCATTTAACTTAAATACAGCGGTAGATACTCTCTTGAAGAAGGAATTCGATGTGCACAGAGCAAAGCAAACAACACACCCGCTTATGAAGGCATACGGGCTTGAGGCCGTGCCTTTTCAGCACGAGAAAATGGATGAATGGCGAGAGAACTTTAAGGGTGTACAGTATCATCATGATTCCACTAATTTTATTATCACGGGTGCGGTGGATGACTTGTGGTTAGATAAAAATGGTGAAGTAATTGTTGTGGATTACAAAGCAACAAGTAAAACCTCGCAGGTAACCCTTGATGCAGACTGGCAGGATGGATATAAGAGACAGATGGAGATATATCAATGGTTGCTTCGTATGAACGACCTGAAGGTCTCGAGTACTGGGTACTTCGTGTACTGCAATGGAAAGACCGACAGAGAAGCTTTTGACGGGAAACTAGAGTTTGATATTGATTTGCTCCCATACACTGGAGATGATTCATGGGTTGAAGGGACGCTTCATGAAATTAAGGAGTGTCTTGGTGGGGGAATGCCAGACTCTGACCCCGAGTGTGATTTCTGTAATTATCGAAAAGCGGTGAGTGAGGTGGATATTAAATAATATGAACAATATCGATAATCTTTTAAAGAGGGCAAAGCATTGGGGTGTTCCTGAAAAAGTATTAAGAAAAATAGTGGAAAGAGACAAGGTTTGCGTATATTGTCGCAAAAAGATGATATACGGATCTTCAATCGGTACGCCAAAAAACAAAGCAACTATAGAACACTTCAGTGATAATGCTAAGTGGGATGAAAAAGTGGATGTTGGGATTTGTTGTGGTAGCTGTAATTCGAGCAAAGGTAATAAAAAGTTATCTCACTGGTTCAAAACAGACTATTGTGTAAAGAACAATATTGACGAGAAGAAGGTTTCAAAACCCGTTAAGGACTATATTAAAAAGATAAAATGAAAATAAACGAAACAGTTCTTGTTGGGATTGCCATGGTTGTGATTGCTATACCACTTTTTGCTGTTTACCAAAACAAAAAAGGTGCTAAGGAAATCTTACAAAAACAGCAAGCTAAGGAGCTGGCAGTCCAAGCGGAGAATGAGAAGTTCCTAGAAGAGTTTGATAAACAGGAAGAACTCCGAAAAATGAGCCAAATTTTGGAAGCGATCAAAAAAGTAGAAGCTGAGCAACCTCCCCGTATTACAGGAAATGAAACCGATGAGGAAATTTATAATAACCCCTATATCAAACATATTCGTACAGCCCTGAATGGCTATTTAAGTGGTAGCAACATCGGCGCAGAAGAGGTCGTTGTTCCAAATGTGGGTGGGCAGGAGGTATGTGGCTTAGATAGTTTTGATCGAACATACTATAAAAGCAAGTTCATTGTTTATAATGCATCTGACGGTGACTACGGTGGTGTGCAAGCCTATATTGTTTTTGTGGATAAACCCGAACTTTTTTGGGCATGGGTATATAGGTTAAGTGGTGGTGAGTATACATTAAGAGGGTTTTGTAAAGTAGGTCCTCCCGATGAAACCAAACAGGAGTTTTTGCAGGAAATGCAGGGGTATATCAAGAGCGGGAAAATGAGGTTTTCTCTATAAGAGTTTTACAAATTAATAACTACACAAGTAATCCTAGCAAATACGAGAGGCAACAACAGTAGTGTTGCGTTTAAAAAATAGTAAAATCTGGAGATATGAAAAAATACATAATCTTTATTTCTGTTAAGAAAGCCTTGGTAGTAATGACTTACACTGATATTTAAACTTTGTACTATGTATATTTTACTTTTAATAATCCTAATATTTGCCGTCTATAAAACAATTAAGACGATAGAAAATAAGCGTTTACTCGCGTTGTTGTTGTCTGTAAAAAAATACGAAGCTGATTTCAAAAAAGCCACTGACGATTTCAAAAGCATGGTTAGTGGTGATTGGTATATTAGCGACAAGCAATATAGGGACTGGAAAATTAAATATGAGTATTTAGAAGAAACACTAAACCCAGCATTTATTAAAATAAAGACAGAAGATTCATTTAAGAAGATTGTTCTAGACTTTTCTGATTTTTGGCATAAAGGAAGGTTGTCATTCATAGATAGCTTTAACGAAAGATTTGTTAAACAAGAAACCCCACTCATTAAACGTATTTTGAGTGAAAAGGATATTCAAAACAACAATGATCAGATTACTGCCATTGCATCTGACGAAGATAATACTTTATTGGTTGCGGGCGCTGGTACTGGTAAGACTACAACGATATTGGGGAAGTTGGCATATCTTATTGAGAGAGTAGGTGTCAATCCTCAAGATATTTTGCTGTTGTCATTTACAGGACGTGCCGTGCAAGAACTGACTGACAGAATAGATAATAAATTTCCTGATAAAAATATAAAAGCAAAAACATTTCACAGTTTTGGTCTATCTATTCTTGGTGATGCACTTGGGCAAAAACCAGACCTAGCGTTCGACACCAACACTTCTCGACAAAAATTTTTGAATGAGCAATTTGATTTATTTATAAAAGACTCAAGTTATTTGCACCGCGCAGTGGAATACTTTGCCTACTATCTCAAGCCGGTCATTCTAGGGCCTGGTTTTAATAATCTCGATGACTACTACATGTATGTTAAGACAGAGCAAAATATTACGCTCAAAAAAGAGTATGTTAAAAGCCAGCAGGAAGTGATGATTGCTAATTTCCTGTATATGAATGGTGTGAATTACGTATATGAAGGGCCATATAAGCACCAAACTTCAGATAATAAATACAGGCAATACAGACCAGATTTTTACCTTCCTGATTACGATATTTATCTTGAACATTTTGGTATTAATCGCAAAGGGGAGGTTCATTTTACTGAAAACGCAAATCAGAATGCGCTCCAGACAAAAAAGTACCAAGAAGGAATGGCGTGGAAAAGAGAATTGCATAAAAAACATAACACAAAACTGATTGAAACTTTTAGTTACGAGTTTACAGAAAGAAATTGGAGCGAGCAGTTAGTCATCAAGCTTAAGACGCACAATGTAATTTTTTCAGAGCGTAATATTGGGGAAATTTTTGAAACTCTAAAATCAAGCGGAAGCGTTAAACAGATTGTGGAATTATTTGGAACTTTTCTTGGGCTAAGTAAATCAAATGGTCTTGATTTAGGGTTGCTACGTGACAGAGTCATGTCTCGCAATAACGCAAGAGAGATAGCGTTTTTCGAAATCTTTTCTCCAATATACCAAGCGTATGAAGATTATTTAACAAAATCAAAATCAATTGATTTCGACGATATGCTTATAAAAGCAACTCGCTTTATAAAGGAGGGGAGGTATAAAAATAATTTTAATGATATCATCATTGATGAATTTCAGGATTTTTCTACGAGCAAGTTTCATTTGGTTAAAGCTTTGTGTGATCAGAACCCAGATACAAAACTGTTTTGCGTTGGAGATGATTGGCAATCAATATTTCGTTTCACTGGTTCTGATATTTCACTGATGACAAATTTTGAGGATTCCTATGGATTTACTAGGAAAAATCAATTGGTTGTTACAAATCGCTTTAACAATAAGATTGCAGTTGTATCGAATAAATTTATTCTTAAAAATCCCCATCAGATAAAAAAGGAAGTAAAATCTGAGAAAACTATATCTGGGGAGGCAGTTGAGATTTTGTATAAAGGAAAAAACAATAATACTGAGCAACTCCTTTCTGAAATTCTAAAAACCCTTAACGAGGAAGCACTTGAGAAAAAAAAGAAAGCAACAGTTTTCCTGCTTGGGAGATACAAGCATAATAAACCAGATAATTTTATTAAGTATAAAAGTCAATACAAAAATCTATTAGTGGAATTTCTTACCATCCATGCTTCAAAAGGGTCTGAAGCAGATTACGTGATTATTTTAGATGTACTTTCTGGCAAGTACGGGATTCCGTCTGGCGTAACAGACGACCCACTTTTAGAAATTGTTTTGAGCAAAGGAGACTCGTACCCCCACGCAGAAGAACGTCGTCTTATGTATGTAGCGATGACTCGTGCTCGGCATAAAGTTTTTATAGTAACAGAAGATGGCAAGCAGTCAGTTTTTGTTTTGGAACTAGAAGGGTCAAAAAATTCTGATGTTCCTTCAATGCGCTGTAAGGAATGCGGAGGTGAAATGGTTAAGAGGTCAGGCCCCTACGGTGTTTTTTACGGCTGTATTAATTTCCCTAAATGCACATATAAGGTTAGGCTCTAGTGTGGCATTTTATAAGAGAAGTAAATAACTGAGTGGGCAAAAGCGTCAAAGGTCTAAAATTGCCCAAAGGGTCCCACAAGACACTACCCCAGCTCTTTTTATAGTGTCTATTGTGTCTATTGAGACCAGACTGAGAGGCCTCATTTTGATACGCTAAAAGCCCCCAAAGAACCCTTACGGGGTCTCATAACCCAAATTCCGAGACCGAGCAAGGGCACAAAGCGCAAAGAGCGCGAAAGCGCTCTTTGCGCTTTGTGCGGGCGGAGCTATAGCGAGTGAAACGAGATAGCGAGCCGGGGGCGGCAAGTACTTACGTCTATGAGAATGTAATCATTCGAAGAGACTTAGTAACTTGTGCTCACACAAAATTAGTCGAGCCTGTGAGTTCAAATTTTTTTATTTTGGTATACTGTAACCATGTTTAAATTCATTCGCCCGGAATTCTTTGATATCTTTGGAATTTTAACTTTTAGCGTACTTATCTACTTAGGTGCCCAAGCTTTATTTTTCGGGGAGCAGGTTCCTCACTGGGGACTCTGGTTTCTTTTCTTGATTGGAATCGCAGGGCTTATTGTTGACGGGACTATTGTGTACATTACGTACCTTAAGCGAAAAAATAAAAATC
>CAYHIW010000039.1:0-8505 GCA_964356745.1 uncultured Gammaproteobacteria bacterium
CAAATTTTTACTGAGGACGAAATTCAACAGGTATTTCCCATTCTTGAAAAAGCATCTCTTCTGATTGGTTTTAATATAAATGGTTTTGATATGCCGGTTCTTCAGGCATATTACCCTGGTAAAGTTTCGCAGTTTCATACTTTTGACATTCTTGATGACATAAAAGATAAACTTCAACACAGGATCCCTCTTAACGAACTCGTTTTTACCACATTGGGTAAGAAAAAATCAGGGCATGGACTCATGGCGATTGATTACTATAAAGAGAAAAAGTTTGATGAGCTTAAGCGATACTGTCTTGACGATGTCATGTTGACCAAAGAGCTTTTTGACTTTGGAGTTCGTGAAGGATGCGTTTATTATCGACAGGATGTCAAGAAGACTGCAATCCCCGTAACCTGGAAACAGTATTTAGAATCCGATGGAAATGCAAATACCGCGCTCACGCTCCCATTCTAACTTGCAACTCTCTAATTAAGAGTCTACAATATCCCTAGAGGGGGGATATCATGGCATACAGACCAAAAAATACACAAGAACGAATATTACATCGCTTAAAGATTTCCTTAGGACATCTTAAGAAGGTCACCCTGATGGTTGAAGGACAAGAATACTGCATTGACATCCTTCATCAATCACAAGCCGTTCAAAATGCGTTAAAAGAAATAGACGCACTCATTCTTGAAAATCATCTTCAGACGTGTACGTCAGATGCAATTCGTAAAGGCAAAAGCAAAGAGGCGATTGCCGAGGTCATGGAAATTTTTAAGAAAACAAATCAATAAAAGGAGGTGAATAATATGAAGAATGAAAAGGTTATTTTATATGGAATTATGGGAGCGCTTGTTGGCGTAGCAGTAACAGTGGTCGTTATTTCAAATGTAATTAATAGTAATCAATACGGAATGATGCAGATGATGGGAATACGCATAAATAATCAAAACAATCGAATGATGAGCAATATCGATAAGCATTTTATAGAAGAGATGATTCCTCATCATGAAGGAGCAATCGACATGGCAAAGCTAGCCTTAAATCAAGCATCCAAGCCTGAAATTAAAACATTGGCTAATAACATTATCAAAAGCCAAACCAAGGAAATTGAACAAATGAGAGGTTGGTATAAAAACTGGTATGGTACCGATGTTCCTGAAGAAACGGGCAGAGACATAGGAATGGGACGAGGAATGATGCATGGTGGAATGATGGGGGAAGGAACCGATACAACAATCTTAAAAGAATCAAAAAACTTTGACAAAACATTTATTGACGAGATGATTCCACATCATCAAATGGCTGTTATGATGTCAAATATGTTATTAGCGGCAACAAATCGTCCAGAGATGAGAGAGTTGGGAAAAAATATCATTTCGGCTCAAACCAAGGAAATTGAACAAATGAGAGGTTGGTATGAGGCTTGGGGTTATTAAAACGAGTAGCGTATGGATAAACTAATAGTAACTATTGGGGGTGTTCTCGGGATGTTGCTGATTTACTGGTTCTTTTTAGGTAAGAAAGACGAAGTTCATGCAGTGACTGATGAAGTAGATATTCTTGTTGAGGGTGGATATACGCCTCAAACTATTTCGATCCCTAAAGATCAAACAGTAACGATCAACTTTTTTCGCAAGGATCCTTCTTCGTGTCTGGAAGAAGTAGTGATTCCTGAATTTAAAATAAAAAAATATCTTCCTCTCAATCAAAAAGTTACGATTAAGATTACCGCAAAGAAAACAGGAGAATTTGGTTTTGTATGTGGTATGAATATGTATCACGGGAAAATACTAGTTATATAATCCTATGGCAGACATAAAAAAAACACTGAACATTAAAGGGATGCATTGCGCTTCATGTGTTCATCGAGTAGAAAAGGAGCTTAAAAAAGTAGGAGGAGTTAAGGAGGCTGTGGTAAATTTGGCAACCAATAAGGCTACGATTACCTGTGATGAAGTTCAGGCTTCTGACGAGAAGCTAAAAGGAGCGGTTACGCAGGCGGGTTATGAAGCCTCTCTTTATGAAGGTGAGGAGTCTGATAAAAAACAGGAGCTGGAAAAACAAAAAGAACTAAAAAAACTATCGATTAAGGTAATCGCGAGTCTTGTATCGGGGGCTCTTTTGGTGTGGAGTGGTTTTCCCGGTTTAATGGATACGGCTCCTTCTATTTTGCAGACTTTACCAGCGCAATTTTTATTAGCAACACCTATTCAATTTTGGGCTGGGTACGATTTTTATAGAACCGCTCTTAGCTCACTAAGACATCGCACAGCTAATATGGATACATTAGTAGCATTGGGAACTACGGTAGCGTATGCGTATTCTGTATTTGTCAGCCTTTTTCCGAGTATTGTAATGGAAATTGGAGTGGAGAAGATGCATTATTTTGATGTTTCTGTCGTGGTAATCGGGCTTATTCTTCTTGGTCGTTATCTTGAGGAAAAGGCAAAAGGAAAGACGTCTGAAGCAATCAAAAAACTCATAGGTCTTCAGGCTAAGACTGCGAGAGTTGTAAGAGGCGAAAAAGAAATAGACATTCCTATAAACGAAGTCAAGATTAACGACATGATAAGAGTGCGTCCAGGAGAGAAGATCCCTATTGACGGGATCATTATTGAAGGAGAATCTTCTATTGACGAGTCAATGGTTACGGGGGAAAGCATCCCGGCTGATAAGGGAAAAGGAGATGTGGTTATAGGTGCGACCATTAATAAAACTGGTTCTTTTATTTTTAGGGCAACTAAGGTGGGGTCTAATACGATGCTTGCACAGATTATAAAACTAGTGCAAGAAGCCCAGGGTTCAAAAGCTCCTATTCAGCGTCTTGCCGATGTTATATCTTCATACTTTGTACCCATTGTACTCATGATCGCCATGGCAACTTTTGTTATTTGGTATGATTTTGGACCAAACCCTGCATATCTTTTTGGAATGCTCAATATGGTAGCGGTTCTTATTATAGCCTGTCCTTGCGCTATGGGTTTGGCGACTCCTACTGCTATTATGGTGGGAACTGGGAAAGGTGCGGAGCATGGCATCTTAATTAAAGACGCTCAAAGTTTGGAGATTGCTAACAAGATCCAAACAATAGTGTTTGATAAAACAGGCACCCTTACAAAAGGGAAACCTGAAGTAACTGACGTTACAAGTGAAGACGTTCTTCAAATTGCGGCCTCTGTTGAAAAAGGATCGGAGCATTCTCTTGCAGAAGCAATTATTAAAGCGGCTGAAATGAAAAATCTTGTCTTGAGCAAGATCCAAAAATTCCAGGCAATTGCCGGCTACGGAGTAGAGGGAGAGTTACAGGCTAAAAGAATTGTTTTTGGTAATAGAAAATTAATGGAGAAAGAAAATATTACAATATCCAGTTCTGAAACAGAGATCGACCGTCTTGAAGGTGAGGGAAAAACAGTGATGATGCTTGCGACTCAAGGAAAACTACTTGGTCTTATTGCTGTTGCCGATACAATCAAAGATACAGCCAAAGAAGCTGTGGACGCTCTTAAAAAGAAGGGCATAGAAGTGGGTATGATTACGGGAGACAATCAAAAGACAGCGCACGCCATCGCAAAAGAATTGGGTATTACCAGAGTTTTGGCAGAAGTTCTTCCTGATCAAAAGGAGGCTGAAATAAAAAAAATTCAAGCAGAAGGAAAGATAGTAGCTATGGTTGGGGATGGTATCAATGATGCTCCAGCCTTGGTTACGGCAGATGTAGGAATCGCCATGGGGACGGGGACCGATATTGCAATTGAAGCAGCAGACATAACTCTTATTAATAAAGATTTGCGATCGGTTGTTTCTGCAATCGAGCTTTCTAAAAAAACAATGCGAACTATCAAAATGAATCTTTTTTGGGCGTTTGGATATAACGTTATCCTCATCCCCGTTGCAGCAGGAGTCTTGTATCCTTTCTCCAAAATACTTTTAAGTCCGATATTCGCATCGGTTGCAATGGCGATGAGTTCGATCTCGGTTGTCTCTAATTCGTTACTTCTGAAAAGACATAAAATATGAGAAAGATACGAGGTCTTGCTATAATGTAATATGATAATTAAAAAAAATAAACAATCATTACTACTTCTCATTCTCATTTTCCTTGGCATGCTCTATTACTTTAAAGGTATCTTTGTTGCAGCGATAGTTAATGGTAAACCAATCAGTCGCTTGCGAGTAATTAAAGAATTAGAAATACAAGCAGGGAAGAAAGTTCTCGACACGCTTATTACAGAGTCTCTTGTTAAAGATGCAGCCAAAAAACAAAACATTACCATTACCGACTCTGAACTGAATGACGAGTTACAGAAGATTGAAAAGTCTCTGTTAGCCCAGAAGCAAGATCTTAATGAAGCTTTAAAAGCGCAGGGATTAACAAGAGAAAGTTTAAAAGAACAAATTAAAATACAAAAAATAATAGAGAAATTATTCGCTAAAGATATAAAAGTGAGCGGTAAAGAAGTGCAAGATTTTATTGAAAAAAATAAAACAAGTATACCCGAGGGCGAAAATGAGTCTTCAATTAAAAAACAGGCGCAAATGCAACTGGCGCAAGAAAAGCTTAGTCAGAAATTCCAATCATGGATTACTGATCAACGAACCAAATCAAACATAATTTATTTTATGGAGCAGTAAATGAAAAGAAAAACTCTCTATATCAAAGGAATGCACTGTCCATCCTGCAATATCTTAGTGGAAGACAAGTGTAGGGAGTTGAAGAACGTAAAAGACGTCAAGGCAGATTTTAAAAATCAAACGGCAGAAATTACTTATAAAGGAAGTTTTAATAACGAAGCGTTAAACAGTAAAATTCGCCAGTATGGTTATCAGATTACAGACCCATCTTCGCTAGAAACATCGAAGGAATCATTTGCAAGTAGACTTTCGCAATCTTCAGCAATATTTATTATTTTTCTTATCGTTTTTTTCTTTGGGCAGGAGCTCAATCTTATTCCAAACTTTGATACTTCAGCTGGGTTGAGTTTGTCGTTTGTGTTTATTTTAGGACTTGTTGCCTCAACATCAACGTGCATGGCAACGTCAGGAGCCTTATTTCTGTCCACTATTGGCAAACAACGTTCTTTTATCTCTGCGATAAGTTTTAACATTGGGCGAGTTCTATCGTACGGTTTTTTTGGTTTTGTTTTGGGCTTTTTAGGTAAGTCGGTCGCTCAAAACTTCCAGCTCGGTCCAATACTCATGGTTTTTGTTGCTGTGTCGATGGTTATTATAGGACTGGACATGATGCAGCTTGTTTCTTTGCATAATTTATTCAATATTGGATTGACAAAAAATATATTTAGACGTCTCGAAAAGAGTCTTATTAAAAATCCCAAAAAAACAGCTTTGTTTCTTGGCGCAATAACTTATTTGTTACCGTGTGGATTTACTCAGTCCGTACAACTTTATGCCATAGGTCAGGCAGATCCTTTGAAAAGTGCTCTCATTATGATGGTGTTTGCGCTTGGCACTACCCCGGCGCTTCTGGCAATTGGCGCAGCATCTTCTATTACCAAGTCGTCGTACTATCCTCTCTTTTCAAGAGCTATGGGAGTTCTTATTTTTATGATCGGGATGTCGTATGCGACTAATACCCTATCTCTTTTTGGTGTGAATATTGGCATTGTTTCAAAACCAAACTCTGATATAAAAAATGTTTTGATTAAAGATGGAGTACAGGTTGCGACTATGAACGTTGATTCCTATGGTTATTCTCCAAGTTCTTTTACGATTAAAAAAGATGTACCGGTGCGTTGGATAGTAAACGGCAAAAACGTTTTTGGATGTCAAGGATCTTTGCAAGTTCCTGCAATTGGTCTTCAGAAGACACTTGCAACAGGAGAGAATATTATTGAGTTTACGCCGAAAGAAAAGGGTTTGATAGCATTTTCATGCAGTATGGGAATGTTCCGCGGCAACTTCCTCGTAATTTAAATCTACTAAGGACTTGGTGATAGAGATATAGAAGGGCTTGGTACAATCGTTGCAGAAGGAGTTGCGGTGGGAGAAGTAATTGGAGGTATGGTTGGAGTTGGCGTATTTGTTGGTCCCGGTGTTGAGGTAGGGGTGGCAGCTGGTGGAGAAGTGGGGATTGGTGTTGCGGTTGGCGCGGTTGTTACGGTTGGTGCGATTGTTGGAGTTGGACCCCCGGCTGGAGTGGGATTTTTCGTAGGAGATAGAGTTGGTTTATTTGCTAAATCAACCAACCTTTTTCTTGCGACACTTTCTCCTTGAACATCTCCTTCAGCAGTTTCCCCGGATTGAGTTATAAAGAAAATAGGTCCAAGAATAAGAAGTAAAACAACGACAAGATAAGCCAATCTTTCTAACAATGTTAGCTTGCGTACGAAGAGAAATATTTTTTGCAATATATCTTTGAATAAAGATATACGTAGCCATTATAGCACTTGCATTAATCTTTCTGTATATTTTTTAAAATTATCGAGGATTGATTGCCATCCGGATCTCTGCATTTCTTCTGAGTTCTCGTTTTCTGGATCAAACGTCTCGGTGACCTTAACCCCTTCTGGAGTTTTGGCAAATTCTATCTTGACGTGTCTTTTGTCATCACCGTCCATGTCGTACTCTATAAGTTCGTGATTTTTTACCTGAGTATATGTTCCGGTAAAATCAAAACTTGTACTTTTGTCTTTTGCTGCCATCACTGTTTTAAATCTCCCACCAACGCGAACATTATTTTCGGCAGATGGTGCTTCCCAGTCGTCTGAGGCAAATGCCCACTTTACAATATGCTCTGGTTTTGTCCAACAATCCCACACTTTGTCGATACGAGCGTTTATGTTAGCTGTAACAGTTATCGGAGTTTGACTATTCATTTCACTTTCATTGTACTAAAACTATAAGACCCCGAACAGTAAAAAGTAAACACCTCCTAAAGCGAGAAGAAGAGAGCATGCCCATAAGACCTTTTTCTTAACGAGTGTTGCAACAGCAAGAAGTGCGATCGCGATTTCAAAAAAAGTCCCGGCGGTGGTAAGGTTGGTATTTTTCTGAAAATAAGCATTGGCCTTGGTGGTAGACTCTTCTGCTTGTTGTTCAAGTTTTTCTGCGCTGTCTTTGAGTGATTGTTGAAGTGACTGGTTGGATTGTTGCTTAAGTGCACGATCGGTAATATCGTTTGCAAGATAGTTGTTCCACTGTTTGTTTGCCTTACTTTGATAATAATTTGAGTTATTCTTTTCAAGCAGTAAAGAGCTTGAAGTCGAGCTCGTGCGAAATGAAGTGATTGCAGCTAACACAGCAATAATTGCGGTAGTAATCGCAATAAAATTTTGCCAATGGAAGAACCAATTTTTTTGTTCCATATCTCTTAGTATAGATCTTTTCTTTCAGACTCTGCTACACTAATTACGTGAAACATATAGCTTTGTATATCGCCGCTTTATTACTTGCTGTTTTTTCAATTTTTGGATCTGTAGGTGTTATGCATCCAGTATCTGCAGTAGTCGTAGGAGGAGATACTTCTGTCATGACTACGGAGACAAGTGTTGACTCAGATGGTGATGGACTCTCAAATACTACCGAAGGAGAAGACCTTAAAGATGAATCTGTATCAACAGATTCGGACGAGGATAGTATTCCAGACTATCTTGAATCAAACACTGCCGATACTGACAACGATGGTTTAACAAACAATGTTGATGCGAATGATGATGGAGATGGAACAACAACCGTCGAGGAAAATAACACGAACAGTTCGGTCACCGTACAGACAAAGAAAGAAATATCTCCAGACACTGACTCCGACTCGGTTCCTGATTATTTAGAATCAAATACTACCGACACAGATAATGATGGTATTGTAAATAGTTCTGACTCAGATGACGATGGAGATGGAATATCGACGATTAATGAGGAGACGATAGTTCAAACAGATAATTCTGTTGATGAGGTTATTTTAACCGATACCGATACTGATGGCACTCCAGACTTTCTTGATATAGACGATGATGGAGATGAGCTTCTCACTATTGATGAGGATACCAATGAAGATGGTATTCTTCAAAACGATGATGCAGACGGAGATTCTATCCCAGATTTTTTGGAGTCAAATTCCACTGACAAAGACGATGATGGTCAAGTTGATAGTTTTGACTCAGATGACGACGGAGATGGTATCTTAACCATTGATGAAGTTGTCATTGATGAGAATGGAGAAGTCGAGTTTCCTGATGCCGATCTTGACTACGTGCCAGACTATTTAGATGCAACTGACAATAGTGCTACTGCGATGAAAAATAAGAATTCTAGTAATAAAAAAGTAATGGTAATTATTGTGTTAGGATTAATACTTACTACTATTACGTTTTATTTCTACTTATATTACTTAAATATTTATTTGTTATTCTTTTTCTTACTCGGAAAAAGACATTGATTCGTGTATAGTTAATTGTTATGATTGGATTTGGGAAATTTTTAGAAGGTTATTTTGTATATCAGATTTTGAATCCTCTTGGTTTAATTTCGGCTCATCTTAAATTTTTTCTGGTGATT
>CAYHIW010000040.1:0-7261 GCA_964356745.1 uncultured Gammaproteobacteria bacterium
AAACCTGCCCTGCGGCAGGTTTTTAGCTTTGGGAAGGCGCAGTGATGTTTCGTTACCAAACGAAACCACGAGCCGGGGTCGCGAGCACTTACGTAGATTGCGAGTACTCGAAGCAATATACTTAGTGACTTGTGACCATACAAGATCAGTTGAGCTTGCTCATCACTATGAATTTTGTGTCGACGAGCCGAGAGTGAGGGAGACTCTCCGTATTTAACACTTAGTGACTTGTGATCACACAAACTTAGTTGAGCTTTGCTCGTCACTACGAATTCCGTGTCGACGAACCGAGAGTCGAGGGAGACTCTCCATAATTTTATACTTAGTGATTTGTGGTCATACAGACTCAGCCGAGCAAAGCGAGTGAATTTTGGTAAAATTATTAGACCAAGCAAAAGTCTAAACAATCGTGACTGTCCCCATTCCTCTTTGTGTGGCAGGGGGATTTTTTTAAAAAGGTATTGGCGGTGGCGAATTAGCAAATTCTGAATCATCAGGTTCACACCTTGGTCGCAAGCTTGGCCATGAAATCACTTTGCCAACTATTGTATTATATAACAATATTGTTTAAGAAAACAATCAGGGTTATACTTCTTGTGTGGATAACTCAGCAAAGAAACTAGGTGACAATATAAAGAGAATTCGCCTTGCGAAGGATATGACGCAAGGCGATTTGTGTCGAAAGTTGGAGGTCGACCGCGCCTATATGAGCAATATAGAGAGCGGAAAAAAGAACCCGACACTTTCGACCATTACCAATATTGCAAAAGCACTAAATGTTTCTGTTGATGAGCTTCTAAAATAACTATGTCTAAAAATGTCAAAAAACTCGATAAAGGTAATAGTATAAATGAGACTTTTTCATATGGCTTAATCTACGTTTATTCTATTCCAGATGAAAAACATAATGGTCGATTGAAAATTGGTGGCGCAACACTAGCTTCTATCAGCACAACACAAGAAAACATCGATTCAGCTGCTCATGAGCGCATAAAGCAGCAAACAAAAACTGCAGATATTCCTTATGCCCTCGAACACGCGGAGCTTGCAGTCACAAATGACGACAAATATTTTTCCGATCATGATGTTCATGAAATTCTTATGCGTTCTGGTTACGAACGTAAGTCTGAAAGTACTAAAAATTCACACTCAGAATGGTTTGAGGTTGGTTTAGAAGTGGCAAAGAATGCAATTCAAGCTGCAAAAGAAGGACGAACGGCACTATCAACCAAAGAAAAAATTGCTCCTCAAGCTTCTCAATTTTCGTTTCGTCCAAACCAGCTCGATGCTATTGATAAAACCACCAAAGCCATAAAGAAAAATCGTAAACACTTTCTCTGGAACGCAAAGATGCGTTTCGGTAAGACATCTGCTGCTATGCAGGTGGCCAAAGAAAATAAAATGAAAAAGGTCATCATTGTTACTCATCGCCCCAGCGTGAGTGCTGATTGGTATGATGACTTCAATAAGGTATTAGCAGTGGCAAACTACGAGTATTCCTCTAAAACAAAAGGACAGGATATTAAAACACTCGTCAAAGGTGACAAACCGTTTGTTTATTTTGCATCGTTGCAAGATTTACGTCTTTCGAAACGAGTAGTGGAAGTTGAGTCTGCTGGAACTCAAGCCAGAGGCTTTGATAAAAACGACGAAGTTTTTGACACAACCTGGGACATGCTCATCGTTGATGAGGCTCATGAGGGAACACAAAGTATCCTTGGTGATGCCACTTTTTCAAAAATACCGGCTAATTTTACGCTGCTACTTTCTGGTACGCCGTTCAATATCTTAGATAAACGTGAGGAAGAAGATATATACACCTGGGATTATGTCATGGAGCAAGATGCAAAGCTTAATTGGGACGAGCATAATCCAGGAGTGCCAAATCCTTATGCGGAGCTACCTGCTCTGAGTATATTTACATATGAAATAGAGACATTTAAGAGTCACATTGGTGATCTTGGCGCATCCTTCGAGGATTCCCTAGACGGTGCTTTTAAATTTCATGAGTTTTTCCGTGTACATAAAGATGATGAAGGCAACGATACAGCTGAGTTTGTCCATGAGTCGATGGTTAAAAAATTCTTAAATTTGCTGGTTGATAATACGCTAGATACTAAGTTTCCATACGCAACAGAAGAATATCGTAACTATAACAAACACTCTCTTTGGTTATTGCCTAATCGTGTAAAAGTTATTGAAGCCATGGAGAAGTTACTCAAAGGACACCATGTTTTTGGTTCCAATCAATTTGGGGTCGTGAATATTTCTGGTAATAATCGTGATGATGAAGAGGACAAAGACGCAAAGGATCGCGTTACTAGGGCAATTAAAAATCACGGCTATACTATTACTCTGACAGGGCAGCGTCTCACAACGGGAGCATCTATCCCCGAATGGACAGCGGTCTTCATGATGTCCGACACAAGCTCCGCAACAACCTATTTGCAAACAGCATTTCGCTGCCAAACTCCTGCAAGAATAGAAGGCAAGATAAAAACTCAAGGATATGTGTTTGATTTTGCACCGGATCGCACCTTGAGACTAGTCGCAGAGGCCATAGAACTTAACCATAAATCGGGCAAAACCAATTCTCCTGAGCAAAAGGAAGCTATGAAGCAGTTCCTCAACTTCTGCCCGATTCTCGCCGCAAAGGGTGGGACAATGAAACCGTACAATGTAGAGGAAATGCTGGGTCAGCTCAAAAAGGCCATCATTGAACGTGTGAGCCGCAACGGTTTTGATGACCCAAAGTTGTACAACGATGAATTGTTGAAGCTCGATGAGCTGGAAATCAGTAAGTTTAATGCACTCAAAGCACTTGTTGGTAAATCTACCAGTGAACGGATTAATCAAATCGAGATTAATAATCTCGGTATGACTGATCTACAGACAAAGAAGGCGGAAGAAGCCGAGCGTAAAAAGAAGCAAAAGCAAGAGTTGTCAGAAGAAGAAAAGGATGCCCTAAGAAAGCTCAAAGAAGCTCGTGAGCAGAAGAACAATGCTATCAGCATATTGAGGGCAGTGAGTATCCGCATGCCAATGCTCGTGTACGGCGCAAATGTGTCGATACGAGAGGACATAACATTAAAAAAGTTTATCGACCTGGTTGACGAAGAGTCGTGGCATGAGTTTATGCCAGCTGGATTAACCAAAAAAGGTTTTGGAGAGTTCACTAAATACTACGATGAAGATGTCTTCAAGGGTGTAGCTCATAGTGTTCGTGCTAAGGCGTATGATTGTGACGATCTGCTACCGACCGAGCGAGTACAAGCCATAGCTGAAATATTTAGCACCTTCAAGAACCCCGACAAGGAAACCGTCCTCACTCCATGGAATGTGGTAAACAAGCACCTCACACTCGCGTTTGGTGGACATAACTTCGCTGATGGTGAGAAAGACAAGATAGGTAGACCTGTCTGGAAAAGTAAAGATGTCGATACAAGAGTATGGGAACAAGACGACACAAAAATACTGGAGATTAATTCTAAGTCTGGCATGTATCCACTTTTAGCCGCGTATAATGTTTATTCACGGCAGCTCAAGAAGAGCAAAAAGTCTGAAGAGAAGGTGTCTCATGACATTTGGATACAAGTGCTTGAGAAGAATATATATGTGCTGTGCAAAAGCCCGATGGCACAGAGTATTACCTTACGCACACTTGCAGGTTATAGAAAAGATGTGAGGACAAACATTGTTCATATAGAGAACCTAATACAGAAGCTCCAAAGGAAAGAGGGTTTTAAGGATTACAGTTTAAGAGATGAATTATTAGAAAAATTTAATTTAAACGATAAAGATATGAAATTTACAGCTGTTGTTGGAAATCCGCCGTATCAGGTAACCACTGATACCAACTTTGCCACACCTGTATACCACTTGTTCCTTGAGGCAGCTAAGAGTTTGAGTCCTAGCTATGTAAGTTTGATTCACCCTGCTCGTTTTCTATTTAACGCTGGGGCTACACCCAAAGAGTGGAATAAGCAAATGCTCAATGATCCGCACCTCAGCGTACCGCTCTATGAGCCAAATTCGCAAAATATATTTTCTGGAGTCGACATAAAGGGTGGTGTTTGTATAACGCTTTGGAATAAGAACAATCCAAGTGGCGGGCTTGGAGGATCGTTTGTTGCACATAAGGAGCTTACGACTATATTAGAAAAAGTGAAGGTTGGAGGATTTGATCAAATAGTTGGATCAAATGGTGAAACAAAATTAAATGTTATTTTAGATAAAAAATATCCAAATGAAAAAAGAATCGTAACAAATTATTTTGAGCGGTTTCCTAATATTTTTGTACTTAAAAAAAGTAGTAAATTTAATATTAAAATCTTTGGATTAGAAAAAGGAAATAAAAGAGCATTAAGATATGTTGAAAAAAAGATTATAAACGATAAAAAGCTTGAAAAATGGAAAGTCTTTATACCTAAATCTAATGGTAGTGGGGCTTTGGGTGAGGTGATAAGTACACCCCTTGTCGGGGAACCCCTTGTCGGTTCTACAAACAGCTTTTTACAGATTGGGTCATTCGAAAATGAAGCAGAGGCAAGAAACTGTTTGAAATATATAAAAACTAAGTTTTGTCGTGCCATGCTTGGTACATTGAAAGTTACACAGGATAATCCGAAAGACACATGGAAAAATGTACCCTTACAAGATTTCACTAAAAAATCTGATATTGATTGGTCAAAATCTATTCCTGAAATAGATAAACAGTTGTATGTGAAATATGGTTTGGATAAAAAAGAAATAGATTTCATTGAGACACATGTAAAGACCATGTCATAAACCATGAACGTATCAACGCGCAACATTGATATACTCGAAAACACACTCCGCCTTGCAGGTAATCTGCTGGACATTCTTTTACTGGATCGCACAACAAAAAAGAACATTGTCTGGGCAACAGACTCATACGAAAATCTAGGTAAGAAGTTCGAGTCCAAAAAGCGTATTACACCTGATTTAGTAACGGGTAAAAACGGCACCCTCATACAACCACGCGCCGCTAAAAGTTTAGAAGAACAACGCAGGCGTACCAAGGACAAGGCAGAAGTTTTTACACCGCTGAAGATTGTCGAACAAATCAACAAAGCGGTAGATGTGCCTGGTCAAAATCGCATGCTCAATAAAGATACTTGGCAAGAATATGTTCATGAGCTAAAGCTAGAGATTACATGTGGTGAGGCACCGTTTATTGTGAGTCGCTATAACCCAACTGCACATACCCGTAAACTTATTAAATTAAATAGTCGCGTCGGTTTTTTGGATAAAAAATTGAAAACAGTATCGAAGTATTGCCAAGATAAAAAAGAATGGATATTTTGGGCAAAAGAGGCATTCAAGGCAAGTTATGGCTATGAATGGCAGGGTGACAATGTATTGCTTGCGCGCGAGAATCTACTTTACACACTTATCGATTATTACAAGGCTAAATTTAAGCAATCACCAACCCTCCCAGTACAAGAAGAATTTGCTGAAATTATAAGTTGGAACATTTTCCAAATGGACGGTTTAAGATACGTTATTCCAATGAGTTGTCATCATGAAACAAAGGTTACTCCGGATCAAGCGACCCTATTTGGGATAATACAAGGCATAGTTGAAAAATATGAATGCGAAGGTTGTAAATACAATAGATCAAATAAGCACAATGGAAGGTATGTAAAAATTATGGATTGGAATAAGAATAAAATTGTAAGGTTTGTGGATCTTATTAAATAATAAAAATTAATCATGAAAAATATAAGCAAAAAAATAATATTATTTTTGAATGATGGTTTACCGAAAGGGATTCGTGAGGTGTCTATTGATCAATGGAGTGGTGGAGCTTTGTGTGGGCCAAGAAATAAAATTGATGATATTATAAAATTCAAGGAATTAGATAGTCCATGTGTTTATTTTTTAATAGGTGAATTAGAGGAAGGGGAACTATTGAATATATATGTCGGTGAGGCAGACTCATTTAATCAAAGAGTCAAGGATCATTTAAGAAAAAAAGACTGGTGGCAACATGTAGTTGTTTTTTTTGGTTCAAATAATAATCCAAGTAAGACTGGCATTGAGTATTTGGAATCACATATTTATGTGGAACTAAAAAAAGCAGCTAGATGCATTTTAGAGAATGGCAATGCTCCAGCACTACCTAATATACAAAAGCATGATATCCCTGGCTTACTTACTTTTTATGAGAATATTTGTTTGATAATGCCTGTATTAGGTTTTGATATTTTTGCACCTCTGATAACAGGAGAAGAAATTAAAAATAATAAATTTATATTTTGTGAAGGTAAAGGGGCTAAAGCAAAAGCTCTTTTGTTAGATGACGGTAAGGTCCGTGTTCTAAAAGGATCTACTGCAATAAATGATAATGCTCCAAGTTTTGAAAAACATAATTATAAAAAACTTAAAGATGAATTATTAAAAATTGGAAGACTTATCATAAATGAGGAGCATCTTTCATTTACAGAGGATTACGTTTTTGATAGCCTAAGTTCAGCCGCTGCTGTGATTTTGGCTCGATCAGCACAAGGCCCAAAAGAATGGAGATACCAAAGCGGTATTTCTGTAAAAGATTCAATAGAATAATATGTTTGAATATTACAAACCAAACCGTACAAGAAATATTTATGACCCCGAGAGCGAGGTGCCATTTAAGCTGTCGCGTTCAAAGATAGAAAACTTCATGTATTGAAGGAAACGGGGAAGAAACGGGGTCAGGTACCCTTTCTAAGTAGTCCACCCAACTCGCTTTAAAAATATTTACAATGAGGGTGAGATTGATGCAAAATCAACTGTTGCAAAAAATGCAACAGCTCAAATTGAAGGCAAACGTCAAGTTGAGCCGGACTCCGAACAGTTTCATTAAGGATAAAGATTTAGTATGTGCAAAATTTGCACATACTGCGGACGACAGAAAGGTGTATCAAGTCAGATTTTATAATCTTGATGTTCTTTGGAATCTTAATTTAAGCCTTCTCTCCAAATTTTTTCCCACATACTATAATTACGCTATATAACTGGATACAATATACTCTGCGTTCGCTCGGAAATACAAACTCCGTGTTTGCTTTTACCTCACTCACTTGAGTATAGCGTAATTATAGTACATGGGGAAAAATTCGTAATTATGCCGCAAAAACTCACGACAAGGGGATTTTCTCGTGATATACTAATATCACTATGTTCGGGGTTTTAAAAGATTATATTTTTTGGCACTATACTGTTGCGTATGTTGACCAGATATACATATTGAAAAACT
>CAYHIW010000041.1:0-7057 GCA_964356745.1 uncultured Gammaproteobacteria bacterium
CAAAATAATAAGATCTGGTCTATGTTCTCCATGACGCAGTCCTCTGATATTTTGCTCGGTTGAGCTAATCATGATCTTAGCGTTCAGTTTCTTGATAATGAGAGCTGTTGCACCCCATTGATTTCTCTCTTCTTCAAAAGGTCCCAAGTCTTTTTTAAGCAAATCATTATTCTCCAACTCGCTCTTTATGTTCATAAGATACTGTCTGGCTTTTTGTTCAGTTTGACCGATTATGATGATGTATTTTTTCTGTTGAATGCCCAGAATAGCCCAGAGGGGATATGCGGTGGTGATTATCGTGGATTTAGCCGAACCCCTAAAAGCGACAATTACCGCTAACTCTATTTTTATATCTTCAAGGATCGTGAATATTTCTTCTTGGAATGGTGCGGTCTGATACTCCATGTACTTGTTGAAGTAAATGGGAAAGAAATATTCAAATTTCTTAGTAGCCACGACTTTTCTAATATTTCTATCCTTAAGGATCTTTTCAACAATAATCTTTGCCCTGTCAACTCTACTTCTTCTCTTTTTCGGTATTATTAATTGATTTAATTTGTTCATAATATTTAATCGAGCTTAATTTTAATGCTTCTCGTATGGTGGCTTTTTGTTCCGCTGTTAGTGGTTCATCTTTGGTCGTCAATTTACCTGACAATTCAATCTTGTTACCGTATCGAGGATTATGCGTTGTGAGAAGTAATCGGATTGCCTCGAACTTCTTTTCGCCGATAAGTGAGAAAAGCTGGTTTTCGGCAACATCAACCATAAAAGCTCTCCCTTCGGTAAGCGCTTCATCGACTTTTTTCTCAAAACTTTTGCTTATTTTGACCCAGCGGTATACAGTTGCCCGAGAGACAACGACTTTTTGGCAAGCAGTCTCAATTGTTGGAGTGCGTTTCAATTGACCCAGGAAGGCTTCCTTGAGCTTATTCTGACGAATTTTTATTGTATCTTTTCTACTCATATTTTTGTGCAGTTAAGCCAGTAAGTTTTTGAAACCTGTCAATAATAGTCTGACAATACTCAGGATCAATTTCGACACCAATACACACTCGCTTGGTCTGCTCACAGGCCAGTAATGTAGTGCCTGATCCAAGAAATCCATCGAAGACTATGTCGCCTATACGGGTGCTATTAAGGATAATTCTCCTAATAAGGTCGAGGGGTTTAGTCGTCGGATGAAAAGGACTCTTGTTTGGCTTCGGACACACCAAGACACTTTTATCTTTTGATTTCAAGAATTCATGCACTCCGTACCAAGCATATGCAATTAATTCATGCTGAGGAGCATAGTCCATTCGTCCTATGACAGCATGAGTTTTAACCCAGATGAGTAGTTGCCCAAATTTGAGACCTGCCTCAAGTATTCCTTCACGCAGTGCGAACACCATCTTGTCAGAGTTGAAAATATAGAAAGAATTTTTCCTCACGAGATAAGGCTTCACTGCTTCAATCCAATCGCGTGTGAATTTCCTATACTCCTCGTCTGTCTGGAGGTGATCATTTGCGATCACTTTGTTTTTCAAAAGTGTTTGAAAGTTTTCTTTGCTTTCGGTTAGAGCTACGCCATAAGGCGGGTCAATAATAATCGCCTTAATTTTCTGTTTACCGACAAGTCGAGCAACCATATCTTTGTTGCGAGAATCTGCACAGAGAAGCAAGTGGCTACCGAGACGAAATGAATCGCCGTATTTAATTGAGTTTGATGATTTTTTCATATGAGTTGAGTTTCTTATAACGATTTATAATGACTTCACAAAACACTGGCTCCATCTCGCAAAGATATGCCGTTCTTTTGAGTTGTTCGCACGCAGAAAGGATACTTCCTGATCCAGCGGTGAGGTCAAGCACAACATCTCCTGGACGAGTGCATCGCCTGAGAGATTTTTCATGAAGTGTCGGATTTTTCTGGGTGGGGTGCAAATATTCTGATCCTGGCAATCTCTTTACAAGCCAAATATTGAAGAGATCTAAAATATCCTCAGTCAATCGATTGCCCGTAGTAACTTCCTTGTTCTGTATCTCGTTCAGATTTTTGATTTTGTCATTGAGCCACGGCTTCCCAATGATTCCGTACACACAGAATTCCGTCACCTTATTGAAGGCAATTTTTTGTGTAGGCGATGCGTTATCCTTTACCCAGATACAAAGTCGTTTTGAATCAATACCAAGCTCTCGGTACAGTTTTTGGAAGAGCCAAACATATCGCTCGTCGCACCAAAACATTATGTGAGAATCAGGTTTAGCCACTGACAAAGAATTCCGCATCACAGACTTTACGAATTTTTCGTAGTCCTCGTCTGATTTATTATCATTTGTCGTACCACCGTATGAACCTTTGTTGCCAACACCTTTGTCATATGACAATCCTATATTGAAGGGCAAATCGTTGTTGACGAGATCGACCTTAACGCCATTCATAAGTTTTTGGACGCTTTCTGGTTTGGTTGCGTCAGCGCAAAGCAATCGATGTCTACCAAGAACGAAGTAGTCTCCGAGCTTGATATCAGTGTTTTTGGCTCGTTCAACTTCTTTTTCTTCGTTGAATTCGTCATCGGTGATCTCGAGGTTGTCGTCGAAGATATTCCCGAGATCAAACGAGTCAAATCCTGCGGTCAGGAGTTCGCCAAGGTCAAATTCTTCGGCAAGTTTTTGCCAATCCCAATCCGCACCACTGCGATTTGAAGTTAGAAGGTAATCTTTGAATTCCTTATCAGTAAGAGTTCGATTTGGAACACGAATTTCAATTTCTTCCTCATCTCTGCCAAGAAGGGAAAGCGCCAATACTCTCTGGTTCCCCGCCACAAGAGTCCCATCTGTGTTGATGCACGGAAGTTCGGCAACATTGAATTTTTTTAAACTTCGTTTTAATCCCTCAAGTTGAACAGGACTAAGCACTCTCGGATTCTTCTTATACTGAATTAAATCTTTTACTTTACGGCGTTCGGTGCGCCATTCTATTTTCTTTGACATATGTTGTTTGATTAATTAATTAATAATCAGTACAACGAAAACACCAACCATTTCAGGTTGGTGTTTTTGCATTGGAAAAGACGGCGGAGATACTTAACGAATGCAACAACAACAACCAGTTTTGGTTGTATTGTTACCTTCGTCAAAGACCCCTTGATCAAAAATCTATCTAACGATTTCTGTCCGGCAACCTCCAAAGACTCATAGGATATGTGAATATCCTGTCGCTTAGTTTTACTTCAGCGCATAAGGTAATACTTATATTTTCAATATACTTCACACAGTTTAATAGATATGAAAATAAATACAATAGATGGGTGTGGATAACGCATTGAATTTAATAGGTTGTCAAAAGTGTCAAATACGCTTGTCGATAACTAATGACTTCGCAAACCTACTGATTTAAGCTAGTATGATGGCAACGCATCAGTCTTTGCGTTAAAATAGATTGACAATTTAATAGAAGACCTAACCCTCTGAGAAACCCTCAAAGATATGGTCAAAATCCCACCACAGGTGTAAAAACCTCCTAGTCAGGAGTACCTGTGGTGGGTCCTATCGGGAAACCGGTAGTGGGTAGCTAAGCTACCGTCTGGCTAGGAGATTTTTGCATTCTTGCCAGTAAAAAACCCACCACAATATGGCTATCATCATTTCAACCAACGGCGGTAAAGCCGTTAAAGTAGAAAAGTCTTCGATTGATAAAGAAGACTATCTGCAAAAATACATATACGAAAACCCGGAAAGTATTCCCTTGTATGAAATCAAAGAGGATATTCGTCTTCTGATTCTTGCGCGAGAATTTCCAACCAATAGCGGTCCAATCGATGCTATGGGTATTGATCAGTATGGAGAGCTATACATTGTGGAGACTAAACTCTATAGAAATCCGGACAAACGCATTGTTATCTCGCAAGCTCTGGATTATGGTGCGGCACTTTGGAAACATTCAAAAGATTTCAATGAATTCTTGGGCGCACTTGACCAACACACTCAACGAGTATTTGGTTTACGGACCACTGAAAAAATAAAGGATTTCTTCGGATTATCTGATGAAGAAGTAGCTACTACCATAGATAAGGCAAGAAATAATTTAAACAATGGAATTTTTCATTTTGTTGTTTTAATGGACAATTTAGATGACCGTCTAAAAGACCTCATTCTCTATGTAAATCAAAACAGCCAATTTGATATCTATGCTGTAGAGCTTGAATACTACAAGCATGAAGCTCATGAGATTATCATTCCTAAGATTTTTGGAGCTGAAGTAAAGAAGGACTTAGGAACTAAGAGTTTAAATAAAAAATATTGGGATTGGGATTCATTCAAACAGCGTCTTAGTGAATTTGGAAAAGAAGAAGTATTGGCTGCAGAACAGATCCTCAATTGGGCTAATGAACATAATATCGAAGTTGATTGGAGTACTAGTCAGCGTGGAGGTTTCTTCCTTTGTTTCTACACTAAAAATGACAAAGGATTTTACCCATTCTCTGTTAGTGGAGATGCAAGACTTGGATGGAACGCTCCCCATCAAGGAAACAAGTCTCCTGCACCATTTGATAAATTAGAAAATCGAGCAGAAATATTGAAACGCCTAAGTTCTATCAAAGGTGCGATTGTAGATTTAAACAATATCGATGGATTTAATGGATTGAAGTTGCCTCTTCGTGTTCTTGCGGATGAGAACGCTCGTCTTAAATTCTTTTCAGTTTGTTCATGGATCAAAGAAACATTAGAAGTCGATAAGTAAAAACCAACATATAATGACAAAAGACGAAATCAGACTTAAAAAATTCATAGATAATAACCAATGGATTTTTGCTAAAACATACGCCAAAACAGCCCCGCACCAATATTTGGTTTATGACAAATTAGATGAAGAAAGACAAAAAGAATATAACTGGTTTATAAAACAAATCGAAGAAAAAGGCGTGGATGAAAAATTTTATCAAACTACTTTCAGATACCTTTATTTTGATGGTAGGAAATACTGGATTCATGACTCAGAAGAAAATGATAAGGGGATACTCAATAGAGATCCGGCGGAAAATAAATATGAGTGAAGGATATCCACAAACTTAGTTTGAGTTAAGAAATATAAAATGGAAATATTTCTCTACTATGTAGTACTATGATATACTATAGACATGGAAAATAATATATCCCGAAGAAACATCAAAGAGTTATCTGCTAAACAACAGATAAGTCTTTATACAATATTAAATAAACTAATTGAAGAAAATAATCGTCCATTTCTCTCGTCTGACTTTGCGAGAGAAATGCAATCACTTCTTCTTATTAATGATCCTGCTGAATACCAACAAACAATCGGGGGTATTTTGGGAGCACTTTCAAAAAATTCTCTTATTGAGAAAATTTCTGGCGATAAAGATCCTCTTTGGATATTACCTGATGACATTCACAAAAATGCCGAGAATTATAAAAAAGCATTGTTCCCTGTAATAACATATTGGCAAAAATAAAAGTATGAAAATCACCGATCAGCATGCTAAATATTTTGCATACGAACTGACTAAACGCTGTTCTTCCAACAGTTTGGAGAAACTTTCTTCTACGCTGTCCAATGCTCAAGTTGATTTAAACCCACACCAAATTGAGGCGGCACTTTTTGCTTTTCGTTCACCCCTCTCAAAAGGGGCAATTCTTGCCGATGAGGTTGGTCTCGGAAAAACTATTGAGGCTGGACTTGTTCTCTCTCAAAAATGGGCGGAACGAAAAAGAAGTATCCTCTTAATTGTTCCTTCAAGTTTGCGAAAACAATGGAATGACGAGCTTTCAGAGAAATTCTTTCTACCCTCGATAATTCTTGAAGCAAAATCTTTTAATCAATATATAAAAGATGGAAATTTGAATCCATTTAATCAGGAGGATAAAATCGTTATTTGTTCTTACCACTTTGCTCGATCTAAATCTCCATACATAAAACAAACGAAGTGGGATTTAGCCGTTATCGATGAGGCGCATCGCCTTCGCAATGTATACAAAACCAGCAATAAGATTGCGCGAGAGATTAAAGATGCGCTAACGGAGGTACCAAAAATTCTACTTACTGCAACTCCACTACAAAACTCCCTACTTGAACTATATGGGCTCGTAAGTATTATTGATGATCATGTATTTGGTGATCTTAAAAGCTTCAAGGCAAATTACGCTCGAGTTTCTCGTGAACAAGATATTTACGAAAACGAAGTCGGTCTTGTTGAGCCAAAACAAGAAATGTTTGTTGATTTACGCAACCGCCTAAAGCCAGTTTGTATTCGCACACTCCGTCGCCAGGTGCTGGAATATATTAATTATACCGAGCGAAAACCTATCACACAGGACTACATTCCTACCGAGCAGGAGGTTGAGCTTTATGACGGAATGTCCGAATATCTTCAACGAACAAAACTATACGCCCTACCTTTTAGTCAGCGCCAGCTCATGACGCTCATTTTGCGAAAGCTTTTAGCATCGTCGTCTTTTGCTATTGCTAGCACTTTGGACAAGTTGGTGTATAAGCTTGAGCAGTTGATTGTAGATACAAAAGCAAAAATACCCCAACAGGGTTCCGATACTACTTCGCTTTTGCAAGACTTTGAAGCTCTTCCAGAAATATTTGATGAGTGGATTGATGACGAGGAAAACGAAGATGAAGAAATTGAGAAAGAACAGAAAGCTCTTACAGAGAAAGATATTGTACTCATGGAGCAGGAAAAAGCTGATCTGGAAAAATTCCGTAATCTCGCGCAGAAAATATACACGAACTCCAAGGGAGACGCTTTGCTTACCGCACTTAAAAAAGGTTTTGAGATGACCGCTGATCTAGGTGCTAAAAAGAAAGCTATTATTTTTACTGAATCCACTATCACACAACGATACTTAGCCGATACACTTCTCGCCAATAATGGCTATGAAGATAAAATAGTTTTGTTTAATGGTTCAAATAATGACGATAAATCAAGAGAGATATACAAAAGTTGGCTCGCAAAAAATAAGGACACCGATAAAGTAACTGGCTCAAAACCAGCCGATACTCGAGCGGCACTCATTGAATATTTTAGAGATGAAGCAGAAATTA
>CAYHIW010000042.1:0-3943 GCA_964356745.1 uncultured Gammaproteobacteria bacterium
TAAATAAACTTATTATATATAATTTATTTTATTAATTCATAAATATAAAGAGTAGAATAGATATTTAAAAGTTACATTAATTAGCCAGTAGGTCCTCCGCCTCCGCCTCCACCTCTACCACCAGTAATAATAACCTCATTACTAACAGGAATTGACGTAATATTATATATAGCCGTATTAGTCTGGAAAATTACCTCTAAGGCCTGTTGAAAAAGACTGTCGTTGTCTGAACTTCCTGCTCCACCCGCACCAACCGTTCCCATAACACCGTTGTTTTGTTCAGTTACTTCTTCTGTATAATGAACCTCTGGAACTTGAGTGCGTAAGAAATTAACCAATTCTTTAACCTCCTTATCGGTAATGAACGGTCCTTGAATACGACGAGGCTTTGCCTGATCTGGAGGTAAAAATAACATATCTCCTTTACCTAATAATTTTTCCGCTCCTGGCGTGTCAATGATAACGCGAGAGTCAACAAGAGATGAAACGTTAAATGCAATTCTCGTGGGAATATTGGCCTTCATAAGTCCTGTTATAACATCTACAGACGGTCTCTGAGTTGCGAGAACAAGATGAATTCCTGTGGCGCGAGCCATCTGAGCAATTCGCGTAATAAGATCCTCTGCGTCACCTGGAGCATACATCATCAAATCAGCAAGTTCATCAATTACAAAAATAATGTATGGTTTTTTTTCTACTCCGGGCTGACTATTAAACGACTCTAAGTTTCGCGCTCCTACTTTCGAAAACTCTTTATAACGCGCTTCCATCTCTCCTACAGTCCATTTAAGAGCGTTAATTATCTTCTCACCCTCCACTATCACCTCTTGCATGAGATGGGGAACACCGTTGTATTGAGTCAGTTCAACCCGTTTTGGATCAACCATTATTAATCTCAACTCCTCAGGTTTAGTACGGAAAAGAAATGTCGAAATCCACGCATTAAGCATTACCGACTTACCGGAATTAGTAGCTCCTGCAATAAGAACGTGAGGCATTTTTGCAATACTTGATGCGATGGGATTACCTGATACATCAAGTCCTAAGGGAACTAATAGAGGATCGTTATTCTGTTTAATATTTGGAGATTCAAGAAGTCTCTTGAGAGTAACTAATTCAGGCCTAATGTTTGGAATTTCCATTCCCACATACGACCTTCCTGGAATTGGTGCTTCAATTCTAATCTGTCCTGTTGGAGCCGCAAGAGCAAGTGCAAGATCGTTACCTAGAGCAGTAATCTTTGACAACTTTGTGCCTTCGGTAATTTTAAGAGCATACTGCGTAACTGTTGGTCCATTGTTTACTTCGCTCACTTTTGCACGAATACCAAAACTATCCAAAGTTCTTTCAATCGTCTGAGCATTCCATTTAACATCGCCACGATCAGCTCCTTGCTGAGTGAGATCTTGCAATAGACTAAGAGGTGGATAAACCCAGGTAGAACTCGACTGACGTAGTGGTCTTACCACAAACTCCTGAGAAGCGGTAGTTTGCGCAAGTTGAGATGGCGTTAATTTAGTAGATGCTGAGGAGGATAATTTTTGTTGAGATGCAGGTTCATGAATAAATTTATCTTTTTGTTCTTCTACTTTTTTTATTTTATTACCGTTTTTCTTCTGACTTAACGTTTCACGAAACATGTAGTTTTTCACAAAATGCACCGATGCTTTACCTAAGTTATATGCAAACAAAATAAACGCGTCGATCGAAGTGTTTAGTAAAAGTATTAATCCAATGAAAAAAGTGAGGGTGAGAATTGAAATTGCTCCAAGACCTGAAAAATCATTACTAAGATTCTCAAAAATAAATCCTCCCCAAAAACCAGAGTGTGAAATACCAAGAGTAGAAACGTAGACAAGAACCGCACCGATAATAACGTTCAGTCTCACGAGTTTAACTTTTCTTGATCTGAAAAAAAGAGTTGATAAGAGCAAGAGAAGATAAGGAAGGAAAAAACCGAGAATCCCATTTGTCTTAATAAAGTAATTGTGTATTTCGTCCAAAAACTGTCCGTATATTTCTTCTTTCGGAAATGGATTGAAGAATGAAACAACACCGAGAATAGCTCCTATAAGAAAAATGAGTCCAAGAATACTATTGAATGACTTATTGGTTACTCGTGTTTTTAGGAAAGGTATCTTAAAAAGTTTTTTGCGTCTTCCCATAAATCACATTGTAATGAAGCGCGAGAATAAATTCAATGATTAGACAATCATTTCGAGGTTGATGCGGTTTTGATTATCGATTTGATATACGCGGACTTTAACTTTCTGTCCAAGTTTCACGATAGTTGCGGGATCTTTTACAAACCCTTTACCCATTTTTGAAACATGAACCATACCTTCTTTTCCAGGAACAAGCTCGACAAACGCACCGAAGGGAAGTATTCGCTTTACTTCGCCGTCAAACTCTTCTCCTACTTCGATTTCTCGAATTTGATTTTCGATAAGGCGTGCGGCTTCCTCAACTTTTTCTCTATTGACACCACTGATCGTTACTTTTCCATCATTTGAAATATCAATTTCAGTTTCTGTTCGAGCAATAAGACTCTTAATGTTTTTACCACCTGGCCCAATAATCTCTCCGATTTTTTCCTGGGGCGGTGTGAGAACAACTACTTTTGGTGCAAACTGAGATATCTCTGTTCTGGGTTTATCAAGCGCCTTCATCATTTCTTTTAAGATGTGGAGTCTTGCTTTCTTACCTTTTTCTAAAGCTTCCTTAATGAATGGGAGGGGAAGTCCATTGTTTTTGACGTCAAGCTGAACTGCAGTTATTCCGTTTTCAGAACCAGTTACTTTGAAGTCCATATAACCTGTATGATCTTCTATTCCCATAATGTCTGAGACAATGACGTATTTTCCTTCTGGATCCCCGTACAATCCCAATGCGATTCCTGCAACAGGTGATTTTATGGGTACTCCCGCATCCATTAGAGCAAGTGTTGATCCACAAGTAGAAGCCATTGAAGTTGATCCGTTCGAAGCCAACACTTCAGAAACGACTCTAATTGTGTAGGGAAATTCTTTGTTTGAAGGTAGTACTGGCTCGATTGCTTTTTCTGCTAATGCACCATGACCAATCTCACGACGAGATGGAAATCCAACACGACCTGCTTCTCCTACTGAGTACGGAGGCATGTAGTAGTGGTGGATATAATGCTTAGCTTCTTCACCTTCAGGACTTTCGATAAGTTGCTCTAGACTTGGTCGTCCAAGAGTCACAATAGAGAGTACCTGCGTATCTCCACGTTGAAAAATAGCTGAACCGTGAGTTCGGGGAAGTGTAGAAACCTCACAGGTTATTTCTCTAATTTCATCTGGACCTCGTCCATCAATACGCTTTCCGGACTTAAGAACAGAATCTTGAATCATCGTTTTAATGATCGATTCCACTGTCTTTGCAATAGATTTTCTATCAAACTCGTCTTTGTATTTTTCGGTAACGCTTGAGATAAGTCTATCAAGAACAGATTTATCTTCAAATTCCTTACTTGCGCGACTCTCGATTAATTCATTAAGTTCGGTTTTAAACTCTCCCTTAAGAACTGTCTCGAGTTTTGCGTCTGTGGTTGATTCTTTTAATTCTTCCTTTGGTTTTCCTGCTTTTTTTCTTAAGCTTTCAATAAATTCGATAATTTTTTCGTTTTCTTTTTGAGCTACAGCAAGAGCGTCAAGAACAATATCTTCCGAAAGTTCTTCTGCTTCTGTTTCTATCATCACAACTTTTTTCTTTGTTGACGCAACGATGAGATCAAGCTTTGAGAATTTTTGTTCTGATTCGACTGGGTGTGGCACTATGGTTCCCTCTCCATTCTCACCGACATACGCAACTCGTGAAGTCGCAATAGGTCCATCCCATGGGATCTGTGAACAATGGAGCGCGGCAGAAACTGCGTTTGCTGCAAGAATCTCAGGTGAGTTAACTCCATCAACTGAGAGAA
>CAYHIW010000042.1:3953-6829 GCA_964356745.1 uncultured Gammaproteobacteria bacterium
AGGGTAATTATAATCTGAACCGTCTTTCTAAACTGTTTTGGGAAAAGAGGACGAATAGAACGATCAATAAGTCGTGCCTTTAGAATTGCGTCGTCAGATGATCTTCCTTCTCTTTTTACCCAACGAGATCCTTTGATTCGACCTCCAGCGTATAGTTTTTCTGCGTACTCAACCTGAAGCGGTAGATAGTCAATATCTTCTCTTGCTGGTGCAGTAACGACAGTCACAAGAACGCAGGTGTCTCCTACGCGTCCCATAACGGCAATGTCTGCAGATCGAGCAAGTTTACCGATCTGAAACGTAAGTTTCTGATCTTCAAGTTGTAAAGATTCTTCTATTATGGGAGTTTTCATTATTTCTTTAGTTCTAGTTCCTGTAAGACTTTTTTGTATCGCTTGTCATCAAGCTTGTGTAGATAGTTTAAAATTCTTCTTCGTTTTGCAACAACTTTTAATAATCCTCTTCTTGAATGATTGTCTTTTTTATTTTCATCAAGATGTTCTGCGAGTCGTTGAATCTTGTGGGTAAGAAGTGCGACTTGCACTTCTGGTGAGCCTGTGTCTCCTTTGTGTTGAGCAAACATCTCAATAATCTCGTGCTTCTCTTCGGGAAGTTTTTTCATACTGTGATACAATTATACTGTTTAATTCTTGCCTTTTCAAGAGAAACTCCAGATGAAACATACAAATCTATGGTATAAAAGTCTTGGTTTCGTTATTTTTCTTTCTGCCCTACTGTATATTTTCATCATGATTCCACCTCAATCACCGTATATTATCGCTTTATTCTTGGGACTTTTTAGCATCTGCGTTCTTTATCTTACTTCATTTATCTTTCCATCAAAAAAAATGCAGTATCTTGTAACAACTTCGCTTACCATTTTCCTTATTAGTAATATAATAGCGGGCTTTAATATAATAAACGTATTACTACTAATCTGTCTTACTATTGGGATAGTAATACTTATTCGTTAATAACGAAACTATAATGTTACAATTAAAATAATGAGCCTTCGAACTCACTTACATAAACTTCACCCTAAACATCTTAAAAAACGCCATCAGAACGTGCTTGGTTGGGTTACGGGAATAGGCATCGCTTTTTTTATCTACTTTTTTATTTTCTTTCAACTTCCACTCCCCACACAACTTAAAAACTATAATGCCGTACCACTCTCAACTCACATTCTTGATAGGAACGGGAAATCACTATACGAAATTTACAAAGACGAAAAAAGAACTCCGATAAAACTAAATACCGTACCCAAATATGTTTATCAGGCATCGATTGCAATCGAGGATAAAGATTTCTATAAGCATGGTGGGATTTCTATCTTTGGAGGAATCATTCGCGCAGCAAAAGATATTATCATTACTCGATCCCTCCAGGGTGGTTCAACCATTACGCAACAATTGGTAAAAAGCGCACTGCTTACTCCCGAGCGAACAATCAGAAGAAAAATCCGTGAAATTATTTTGGCAATATGGGCAGAGCAGATTTTTTCCAAAAATGAGATTCTTGAACTCTACTTAAATCAAGTTCCTTATGGAGGAGCTGCTTATGGAATCGAAGAAGCATCTCGCGCTTTTTTTAGCAAACAGGCAAAACATTTAAAGATTGAGGAAGCAGCTTTTCTTGCGGGTTTACCTCAAGCACCTTCACTTTATTCACCATACGTGAATCCTGATCTTGCTCTTCGAAGACGCAATGAAGTTCTCAAAAAAATGCGCGAACAAAACTACATCGATCAAATTCAATATGAAAAAGCGCGATCAACCCCTCTTAAAGTTGACCCTCCCAAAACAACCATTAAAGCCCCTCACTTTGTTTTTTATATAAAGTCCGAGCTCGAGAAAGAGTTTGGAACCGAAACAGTTGAAGAGGGTGGTCTAAAAGTCACAACCACTCTGGATCTCGACATTCAGCAACAAGCTGAAAAAATATTACGGGACGAACTGGATAAAGTTGCAAGTTTAAATGTAACAAACGGAGCTGTTCTGGTTACTCGACCTCCGACCGGAGAAGTATTATCAATGGTAGGATCGGTTGATTATTTTGCATCTCCCTCGGGCGCTTTTAATGTCACTACCGCACTCAGACAACCGGGATCATCCATTAAACCGTTAAACTACGCGGTTGGAATTGATAGAAAACTGGTAACCGCAGCAAGTGTTTTTCTTGATGTTCCCACTTGTTTTCCTTCTCCTGGTAAAAAATATTGCCCGGTTAATTACGATGGGATATTTCACGGAGCGGTAACACTCAGACAAGCTCTTGGAAACTCATTTAATATTCCTGCAGTTAAGATGCTCAAACTTAATACTGTCGAAGATTTTGTGGCCTCGTCTCCTGCATTTACCATCACTTCATTTACCGATCCTTCAAGATATGGACTTTCATTGACTCTTGGTGGAGGAGAAGTTCGAATGACCGAAATGGCACAAGCATTTTCGGCTTTTGCTAACCGTGGTGTTGCAAAAAAGTTAAATAGCGTATTAAAAGTTGAGGATAAAACAGGAAAAGTTTTGTATGAATTCAAGGATCCTAACTTTGTTCAGAATGTTCACCGCGCACTCCAACACCCCAACTCACTTGCGATTCAGGGGAAGAAAGCTATTTCAAGAGACACCTCATTTATTATCTCTCATATTCTGTCTGATAACGGAGCTCGTTCACAGGCCTTTGGCTCTTCGTCATTTCTCGTGGTTCCCAAACACGAAGTTGCAGTTAAAACAGGAACGACCGATGACAAGAAAGATAACTGGACTATTGGATATACTCCCAATTTCTTGACCGCGGTCTGGGTTGGAAATAATGATAATACACCGATGAATCCGTACCTCACGTCGGGTGTGACCGGTGCTGCGCCGATTTGG
>CAYHIW010000043.1:0-6022 GCA_964356745.1 uncultured Gammaproteobacteria bacterium
ATACATAAGAACTCCATTAGATTCGGTAATGACTACTTGGAGGGCGTTTTCCTTGATATCTGGCATACTCCAATCATGTTACCAGACTCTTAAGCGTTGAGACATATAAAAACGTTTCAGCAGGAGTATCGTCATATTTACCCGTAAGAATATCAACAACATCTTTAACAGTTTGATTTATCGGGACATAGGCTCCTTTTTTACCGGTTTGAGCCTCGGTAACAAAGAAGTTTTGAGTCATGTAACACTGTAAGATTCTTGCTCGTTTATAAACCATCTGATCTTGTGCCGAGAGTTCTGTTTCTCCAATAAGAGCAACTATTCTCTCTAAGGATTCAGCTTTTTTGAGAAGGGTTTGCGAGTCGATAAGAGCGTTGTAATGCTCTTCTCCCAAGACCTCGCTATTGAGCCCTGCAGAATTTGATGCAAGAAGATCAACGGCGGGAAATCTTCCCTCCTGATAGACGTTACGAGAAAGCACTACGATTGAGTCAAGATACGGGAAGATTGACTGAACTGCCGCATCAGTAATATCATCTGAAGGAACATAAACCGCCTGAATTGAAGTAATCGTACCTGACTTCGTTGAAATTAACCGTTCTTGAAGAGATGCAATCTCTGATGATAACGTTGCCTGATATCCACCTTCAGAAGGAATGGTATTCATCAGAGTAGCGAGTTCATACCCGGCTTGGGCAAAACGAAAAATATTATCAAGAAAAAAGAGAACATTTTTAGAAGATTTGTCACGGAAATGTTCGGCTAGTGCAGCGGCTGCATTTGCAGTACGAAATCGTACCACTGGATTTTCACCCATTGGACCGTAAACAAGAGCAACTTTTGACAAAACCCCACTTTTATCAAGCGATTCATGGAGTTCCTGCCCCTCCCGGGCTCGTTCTCCAATTCCGGCAAAAATAGAAATATTGTCTTCTTTATGAAGAATGACTACATTATGAATAATTTCTGTGAGAAGAATTGTTTTTCCCACCCCTGCTCCTCCAAAAAGCCCCACCTTACCACCACTTAAGATTGGTGAAAAAAAATCAATAGCCTTGATACCGGTTTCAAGGACTTTTCTTGGAGGTTCAATTTCGTCAAACTCAATCTTATCCTGAAATAAAGAACGGTATTCTTTAGACTTAATTGGACCCTTGGCGTCATATGGATTACCAAAAATGTCCATAATACGACCAAGGACATTCTCTCCTACCGGAATCTTTAGTGACTCTTTGGTATTAATAACAACTGCCCCTCGAAAAATTTTACGACTCGGTTCTAGAAGATAGCAATAAAGAGTTTCGTCTGTTGCAGAAGCATAAACCTCCATCTTAACGGAATTATCCTCCTCCAGAATAAGAATGTCATGGATCGCTGGCTTTTCGCCATCAAACATGACCTCTATGATATGACCTTTTGTTCCTACTACTTTACCTTTCATATTATTTCCCCCAAAGGGCAATTCCTGCAAATTTCTCGGTCTGTTTTTTATTTTCTAATGATCGCTTTGCTTTACGTTTTTCAAGATATAACCGCTTCTCCATAATCTCAATCTGCCCAAGTCCACGCTCCATTGCCTTAAGACGAGATGCAAGTCGAGCTAAATAAAGCTCATGTACTGTTTGACTAAAAAGCGCATTAAAAACTTGTGCTTCAAAAAATCCAAGCACCCGATCAAGAGTTGGCTCAAAAAGAAACTTAATAGCTTCTTTATTTTGTTCCTCTGTATTGATAAATTCATCACTTGCCAGATTTGAGACATGTGCTTTTTGAGTAATGATGTTTTCGAATCTGCTATAAAAAACCCTAACTTTGTCATACTTAACAAGATGATAAAGAATGGGAATTACATCTTCCATTTTTAAGTCAAAATCAGATATCTCAAAGTAAAGATAGGGTTTTTTGGCAAGATTAGATTCTTCATACATTCTCTTTCCCACTCGACCTATTATAAGAATATCAGAGTCTTGCTTTCGTAATTCCGTTTGAAACAGTTCAAATATTTCAGGAATGATATCACCAAACAATTTGGTGTTTGCAGAGATAAGCACATAAAGCGGCTTTGGATTTTTTTCAAATACCGCATACTTTTTAAGTTCTTTTTTATCTCTTTTTTGTCTAAGCTCTTCAACTGTTTGTTTTTGAGCGTATTTGACACGCCTATAAACTTCAGCAAGCCGATCCAAAAAGTCACGACTGTCCAGAATGGTGTTTCGAATCTTCTGCATTTTCATAACAGATATCTGCTCATAGGCTTGCATGATGAGCTTGAACGTCGAGACGAACTGATCTTCATTTTTGAGAAACTTGAGGTTGGGCATAAGACATAAGCTCCTCTTTCTTATTAGAAATATTAGTGAGGAGGTTGTAAATGGTATCTGCTTTTATAATATCATCAAATAATTTTTTCTTTTTTTTGTCTTGAAAAGCCACTATAAAGGCGTTACGTATCTTTCCTATTTCAATCAAATCAACTTCTGCAAAGGTATCAAGCCAGATAAGACCAAACATAATAAGTTGTATTTCCTTAGGAACGATCATCGCATAGTGTTGATCAAAAAGCTCGTAAAGAACGTCTCCTTTCTTAATCATGTTTTTTACCTTAGTCGAGAGCTCCGCACCAAAATGTGAAAAGGTCAAAACTCGTTCATATTGAGCAAAAAACTTGATGATTTCACGACCTATCTCGCGCTCTAGATTTGACTGAGTTTGTCTTCCTACACGTGAAACAGATAGCCCGATATGGATTGCTGGTCTGCGCCCTTTTGTATAAGCATTAACGTCAAAAAATATATGACCATCGGTCACTCCCATTACATTTGTTGCAATGTGACCTGCGAGTTCTCCGTCAACCGTCTCGACAACCGGAAAACAGCTAATAGCTGCTTCTCCATCCTTAATGGTAAAGTTTCCCGCTCTTTCAAGAAGACGCGCGTGAAGATGAAACATATCTCCTGGATAGGCATCTTTACCGGGAAAACCTCCTGCAATAAGACTCAGTTCACGATAAAATTTAGCGTGTGTTGACAAGTCATCAAGAATAAGAACCACGTCTCGACCTCTATCTCGATAATACTCAGCAAGTGCCATTGCTGAAAATGGCGTAAGAAACGTCAACGCAGGAGAAGAATCTGAGCCAGAAGCGACAATCACCATTTGTTTAAGGAGACCATCTTTTTCATAAACTTCGTACATGTGTTTTATGTCTGTCTGTTTTTTTCCAATCGCGGCAACGATTACGATCGCCCCATCTTGAACTTGTTTCTTAACGATCGTGTATAAAAAAGCAGTTTTTCCTGTTTTACGATCTCCAATAATAAGCTCACGCTGACCTACTCCTATTGGAATAAGCATATCCACAAGAGTTGTACCGGTTACGAGATTTTTTTTAATACGCGCTCTATAAGCAATGGATTTAAGTTCTCCCTCTATGTCAATTGAGTCTTTTGGCTTTTTAAATGGCTTCGATGCACTCATGGGATTGCCTAAAGGATCAATAATAGATCCAAAAAGCTCATCTCCTGCAGGGATCATGATAAATTCATTAGTTCGCGCTGCTTTTGTACCTGGACTTACGTTTTTACGGGAAAAAAGAATTACCTTCATTTTTTCTCTTTCAATTGAAAAAATTCTCCCAAGACCTCCGTTTTCAAAAAGAATAAGCTCTTTTAATTTTGCGTGAGGAAGTCCAACAAGCGTCACAACGGGGTATTTTATCTCAACAACAGTTCCATACTCACCCGTTAACTCAAGATATTCATTAAAATCATTCATTTTTGTGGAGAAAGATAATGCGTAATTGATGATCGCAAACTGTAATCTTTATGAACTCCGTTTATCTCTACAATACAGCCCCCTAGCAATCTATTATTCTGGTGAATGTCAAGAATGACTTTTTTCTTAACGTTCGTATTAAACCAAGCGTATAATTCAGATACATCACGTGTTTGATACTCGATAGGAACCTGCAATCTGATAACGGGAAGTTCATTTATGTAAGAACGGATGTCCTTGATGAAGTGATCAAATTTTTCTGAATCCTTATAGATTTCTTTATATTTCGTAAGAAGGCCTAGTAGAATTTTAGCATTAAATAGGGTTGTTTTCTTTTCCACCACTTCATCTATATTTGCTTTAGTTAAAAATCGAGCATCAAGTATCTGATCAATGGCATTGATAAATGACTCTCTTTGATCAAGAGTTTGAATCTGATCTAAAACGCTCGTATATTTTGTATCCATTTTTAAATATTGAAAATACCATCTTTATTAGCTTGTTCTAGAGCCCCAAATATTAATTCTTTCTGATCTTTCACGTCTAACGCATGACCTAAAACCTTTTTGCCAACCTCTTGAACAAAGTCCGCAACTTTTTGATCAAATTGTTTGAGCTGCTCTTGCTTGTACTGCTCGATTGATTTTTTTGCTGACGCAACCTCCTCTTCAACTTTTTTCTGAAGGTAAAATTGTGACGAAAGCTTCTCGTCATTCATAAGATTTTCCGCTTCCTTTAGATATTTCTCCTGCTTTTCGACGAATTGTTGCCTGTAAGACTGTAACAATTGGTCTATTTCTTTTTGAAACACGTCCGTGTATTTTGAACTACTATTTTTAAGAATTAACTGCATTGATTTTTGTAAATCAGCCTTAAAAGAATCTGCGTTGGTTGAAATTACTTCAGCATCCTCCATGGCTTTTTTTACTATTTTTTCAGCTTCTTCGTGTGCTTGTTTTAAGATTCCATCTGACTGATCAAGAGCGTGAATTTCTTGATTTGATAAGGAAGTTACACGTTTGTGAAGAAAATAAGCGTACATTAGAACGAAAATAAGTAAGGAGATTGTAAGGAGGAGAATGATTATGGGTAAAAAGGGACCTATCATATGTTTATAACTGCAATATAAAATATGCTAACACTAAACCAGATCCAATAATAGCGACTGTTATAAGAACGTTGAGAAAAATACCAATTTGAATCATTCTTCCGGCTAAAGGATTACGACCAAGGGCTTGAATTCCAACACTCGCTATCTTTCCAAAATAAAGGAATCCAAACAAAAACGCAACCAGTACGACAACTGCCGCCATAAAATACTTAAATACCGTTACTGGCTGCTCGTATGTGGCTAATGCTGAGAGAGCGAGAATGTCAAACAGATTTGATTTTAACGTTGAGGGTGTTGAGAAATACTTAACCTGTATTGTAGCTTTGATTTTTTTGATCTGGTTTGTATTTGTTGAAGCATAATCTTCTTGAGCTATCCCAACAATATAACCAGACTTTGTAGCCTTAATACCAACGCCTTTTTTACTAGAAGAAGTTATAGCATCACCCTTTTTAATTGGTCCATTAGTCGTGTTTACATTTACAGCAACATCTCCCGTATTAACAACGGCGTATTTATTTGATGTCGCATCTTTTATACCAAAAACAATCGAAGGATTCTCACTCACAACGCCAATAAGCTTGTTGTCATAGCTAAAACTTGCTAATGCGTAGCCTTTTTCTACGGTAGTAATAATATCTCCATCTTTGACGGTTTTATCTTGAATCACTAGATAGTTAGCAATACTAAGCGACTCTGCTTTTACCACTAATACAACCGTTGGAATAATAAGCGTTATCGTGGCTAAAATGAGTAATGTTAAGAGATCTTTTTTCATACAAAAAATTGTCCCCTTACATTTGAGTATAGGGACGAAAAACATACAATGCAACAGAAAAACAGCTTCATATTCAGCTTGACATTACGCTTCTCTTTGATCTACACTGAATAATTAGTAAGACTTAAATAACATATAAGAAAATGAAGAAGTATCTAGGCATAGTTGGATTGTTTTTATTTCTAACTATCTCTTCATTTGCCTCGGCATACTTTTTGTTCAATCCTCTTAAACAGAAAGCGGTATTTAGACTTTCACAAAGCCAAAAACAATTAACAATTAATAATCAGCAATCTTCCGATTCCGGTCTCGTCCTTGCCGCCTCAACCAATAATCAAGTCTCCTTCAATATTCCAACC
>CAYHIW010000044.1:0-5664 GCA_964356745.1 uncultured Gammaproteobacteria bacterium
TACACCAATGGTTTTGGCTTAAACTCTGTTTCTTCCTTAAGCCGAGTCCCAATCCCTCCACACAGAATAATTACTTTCATCGCAGAAGATTATACTATATGCGAAACTGGTTTTGGAAAAATAAAGTAAAATGGTACTCTATGAAAAGGAAGAGATCTACAAATCCCTTCATTTCTATTATTATTACAAATAGAAATGCTCGCAAATGGTTAAACAAATGTCTTACCTCTCTTAATCAGCAAACAATGAGAAATTTTGAAGTTATTTTTGTTGATAATAATTCTTCCGATCGTTCAACGGAATTTGTAAGCCAAAAATTTCCTTGGGTTCACGTTATAAAAAGTAATCATGACTTAGGATATGCGGGAGCAAATAATTTAGGAGCGAAAAGGGCGAGAGGTAAATATTTATTTTTGATGAACACCGATGCTTATTTAGCACAAGATACTATTCAAAAACTTACCACAACGCTAAAAAAATATCCCCAATATCATTTAATGCAACTTGATGAAAAAAAATATGACAAATCAGATTTACCCGATAGGTACCTTATATTTAGTATGGATGTACTGGGATATCCCATTGGCACAAACGGAAAAGGTCCACTATTCTATGCGGATGGTGCAGCTCTGGTAATAACAAAGAAATTATTTACAAAACTTCGGGGATATGACACGGAATATTACATGTACTTGGAAGACATGGATCTTAATTGGAGAGCTCGATTATTAGGGGAAAATGTTTATTTTTTAAAAGATATCTATGTGTATCATTATGCAGGCGGGACGTCTATTTCAACACACGCTGTCAATAGGACCTATACGACTACTCCCATGAGGAGATATCATGCGCAAAAAAATAATTTACGTGGAATCTTAAAAAATTATTCAATTAAAAATGTTCTTTGGAGTTTTCCCATATCTGTTTTGCTTGCCTCGATGGAGGGATTTCTCTATTTAGTTAAGGGGAATGTTGATGGTTTTATTGCTCTTCACAAATCAATCGGATGGAATATATTACACATATACGATACCTTGCGAGAAAGGACAGAAGTGCAGAAGTTGAGAACCGTTGATGATTTTGAAGTCATGCGTTATATGATCAAAACAGTGTCAAAATTTCAAGCTCTTAAATTTCATGGCATCCCAAAAATGAAAATATGAAAAATGGTAAAGTAAGCATTATTATCGTTAATTATAATGGCGTGCATTTCCTTAAAAAATGTCTATCTTCTATAAAAAAACAGACGTACAAAAATATTGAAATAATTTTAGTTGATAATAATTCTCATGACGGCAGTATCGCGTATATGAAGAAAATCTTTGAAAAATCAAAGATTATAAAAAATAATAAAAATCTTGGCTTTGCTAAACCCAACAATCAGGGGGCAAAAATAGCAACTGGGGAGTATTTATTTTTACTTAATAACGATACTGAACTTTTTAAAAATACCATTGAAAAATTACTCGCCAGTTATATCGACAAGTCAATTCTTACGGCACGCCAAATTTCACTGAGAGATAAAAGCATCCGTGGTCGGGCAGGAGCAGGCTCAGATATTTTCGGCTACCCATACGTTGAAGATCATATAGAAAAAACGAGAATTTTCTATGCCGATGGAGCGGCGCTCTTTATTAAAAAGAAAGATTTTATTAAAATAGGCATGTTCGATGAAGAGCTATATATGTTCCAGGAAGACATAGACTTTTCTTGGCGAGCACAAATAATGGGATACAAAATAATTCCTTGTTGGAATGCAAAATTGTATCATTATTATGGCGGTACTGCCCAAATGAATTTTAAAAAAAGCAAACAGTATGTATCAAGCTATTTCCGCAGATATATGAATGAGAGAAATATCATCCGTAATATTTTGAAGAATTATAGTACGCCTTTCATTATTTTTATTCTTGCCGGATTATCCTTGTTTCATTTACTTGAAATTATCCTTTTTTCCGTGCTTGGAAAATTTAAAGTTGTAAAGTGCTATTTTGCAGCTTATAAATGGAATATTAAAAAATTTAAAAGCACTATGCGAATGAGGAAAAAAATTCAACAGGGAAGAATCGTGCCAGATATAATCATTCTTAAACATATGTATTTTACCTATGCCAAACTAAAAAATTTTACTCGTCTCGGAATCCCAAGTTTTGAATAAATTATGTTTAAAAAGGATCCTTGTCTAACCATAAGCAACTCACCTCACAGTCCACATTCAATTATTCAATCCTTAGTTAATAAAGAGTCGCACCTATTGGACGTTGGATGCAATACTGGCTTCCTAGCCAAATCTCTAAAAAAGAAAAACGTCACGAGTGATGGAATTGACATAAATCGAGAAGCACTTAAAATAGCAAGAAAGTATTGCCGAAACGTATTCCGAAGGGATTTATATTTATCAAAATTGTCACTTGGAAAGAAGAAGTACGACTACATAGTCTTTGCAGATGTTCTCGAACATGTTCCCCGACCGGATCTCCTTCTTAAAGATTCTCGCAAGTACTTAAAGAAAAATGGCACTGTTTTAATCTCAATGCCAAATGTTGCAAGACTCGAAATAAGACTCCAACTCCTTTTTGGTAAATTTAATTACACATACGGAGGTATATTAAGCGAAGATCACTTACGTCACTTTACTAAAGAGAGCGCCATTCGAATGATTGAAGATGCCGGATTTACCGTGTTAAAATCTATACCAACGGGCTTAGGTCACCAACTAAAAATACTTCCCACGTTGACTGCGTTCCAATTCATTTATATTTGCGTTAAAAACTTTGAATTATGATTTGAAAAAAACAATTTTAATAACTGGTGGGTTTGGCTTTATTGGATTAAACTTAATTGATAAGCTCCTTACTCAAACTTCCTATTCTATCGTTTCCTTTGTAAGAAAAAAGACAATTCTGAACAATCTCCCTTTTTCATTCAACTCAAAAAGATTGAAAATAATGTATGGAAATATTGAAAATAAAAACGATGTTATAAAAGCGCTTAAAACATCCACCGTCACTATTCATCTCGCAGCACGAATGGCCAAAGGCAAAAATCAAAATGAGATTGAGTCTATTATGAAAACAAACCTGTATGGAACTCTTAATCTTCTGGAGGCAGCACGATTTAATAAACAAAATAAAGTTATCATTGTTTCAACTGGTGGAGTTTACGGTGAAAACTCAAGACCGATCAGGGAGAATGACAACCTCTGTCCATTGAATCCCTACACTGTTTCAAAGCTTGCGGCCGAAAGACTAGCACATGCCTACCATGTTCAGTATGGAATTCCGACTATTATCGTGAGACCTTTTAATGTTTATGGCCCTTTTGAGTCTTCCAAGAGAAGCATTCCTCGAATTATTATTTCACTCTCGCACAATAAAAAAGTGAAACTAACATATAGAGGAAATCGAATTCGAGATTGGATCTATATAGAAGATGTCGTTGATGCAATCATCTCTATTCTTAGCTGTACAAACAACAATGTCGTTGGCAAAACATTCAACATATCAACAGGGAAGCCAACATCTACTTTGAATGTGACAAGAAAAATTATCAACATCATGGGTAAGAAGAAATCTAGCATTTCTTTCGTTGATTCTATCATTTCAGAGGTTCATTACAATGTAGGCGATTATCATAATATACAAAGCGTTACCGGTTGGAAACCAAGCCATTCCATAGAAGAGGGGATAAGTAAAACTGTAGAGTGGTATTTACAATGATGGTATAATAACCTCCACCATGCAAAATAAGATTTTTAAAGGAAAGAAAATAATAATTCTAGGTGGCACTGGAAGTATCGGAAAGGAGATATTAGACTCCCTTATTCAGTACAAACCAAAACTCATCAGGATCTTTAGTAGAGACGAGTATAAACAACATCAACTCCGGTATAAATATTTTGATGAGAAAAACATAGACTATGTTCTTGGCGACATACGCGATCTTGATTCTTTAATCTCAGCCTGTCGTGATATTGACATCGTCTTTCATACCGCTGCTTTAAAACATGTTCCAATATCTGAAGAGAATCCAGAGGAGTTTATTAAAACAAATATACTTGGGAGTCTCAATGTTAAGAAAGCAGCCTTAATGTGCAAAATTCCACTTGTAGTTTCTATCAGCTCCGATAAAGCTGTTGACCCTACAAACCTCATGGGTCTTACTAAAAGCGTACAAGAAAAAATATTCTCATCCCACCATCTTAAAGATAAGACTAAAACAAAGTTCATTACTGTTCGATTTGGAAATGTAATTGGAACTCATGGAAGTCTTTTTCCTATCGTTTATCATCAAATACGTAATAAAAAGCCAATAACTCTTACCCACGCCGAAATGACAAGATTCTACATGTCAAAAAAGGAGGCAATTGAACTTATTTTTTGGGCAACCATACATGGAAAAGATGGAGAGATCATTATAAAAAAAATGAAGTCAGCAAACATTATGAACATAATAAAAACGTTCTTATCTTTTCTCAAAATATCAAATAAGTGGCCACTTAAAAAAATAGGTATTCGGATTGGAGAAAAGATGCATGAATCCTTGATTACCGAAGACAATCTATATCGAATTAAAGAAAGAAGTGGCTATTATATTGTATCTCCATATGATCCAAATAATATTATTGCTGATAAATTTTTGATGGACAACCAGCAAATTCAAAAGAGGAGTAAGTTCATATCTAATAATCCAGATAATTATTTCACTGCAAAAGAACTTACCGAACATGTCAAAAACTTCATAGGCGAAAGTCGAAGTTCGTTTGATACAATTATCTGATTACGAAATTTCCTCATTCATGGGTCACATTATTCATATACTTTGTCATACATTAAATAATGACGAAACTCTTCATTATCATACATATGGAAATTTTGCAGCTCGAACGGCTCAAAACATTATTAAACACTCCAGTAAATATAAATGCCAAGTTTGGTGTGCGGTAAATAATTTAGACAAAAAAACTGAATTTAAAAAAGGAAGCATCGTTTATAAATTGTATCCCGCTAGCACGTTTAACAAACTACTTGAATCATTTTATGGAATCATTTCTTGCCCTCAATTACTTTCTGATATTGGAAGGCTTGATCCTAAAAAAACAGTCATCAGCTTTCAAGGAGAGAGAAGCTCTTTAATTCATACCATTTTAAGAACATATCCCAACTATAAATACACGCTCCAATATCATGGATATGGTCAGCCAAAATGGCTCAACTGGGTAGAAGATCTTTTCCTCGTACCAATAGAGAGGCAGACATTTCCTTTCATTTCACAATTTTTCGTCCACATTCAAGGAAGGATTAGATATCTCAAAGACAAAATTCAGATACCTGAAGGAAAAATTTCCTTTCAAAACGTAGGTGTTGATTTTAATAAATTTAAACCTCTCAGTAAGATTAAGGCACGAAAACAACTCCGTCTCCCTCAAGATGCTTTTATAATACTCTATGTTGGCAGGATGGTTAAAACTAAAGGTATAGATAAAATAGTAAAAGCGTATCAAATATTAAAAGAGAGACATAATCATATATACTTAATGCTTATTGGAGGTCAAAAAGAAGATCCTATGTATGCAAAAGCGAAAGTTGTTGCCGACAAAGTAATTGAAACAATTAATAACGCCGACCTTCCACTTTATTACAATGCGAGCGATGTATACTGTTT
>CAYHIW010000045.1:0-5151 GCA_964356745.1 uncultured Gammaproteobacteria bacterium
AGGTTTTTGTTTTCCTTTTTTGAAAATCCTGATAATACACATTGCTATCAGGCTTCTTTACGAATGGTATTAAAATATTTTCTACCAAAAAAAGATTTCAGTTGGGAAGAGTTAGAAAAGTTAACTGCAAAAGAAGAAGGATATTGGACATGGCCATATAAAGGCACTATAAATCTCCACAAGATGGGATTTAAAATCGTTGAAATGAATATATTTAATATTGAAAGATTTGTTAAAGAAGGAGTTAACTACCTCATAGAAAAATATGGAAAAGATGTATCTCGAGAACAAGTTGCACATACAAAAAGCATCACAAACGAACAGAAAATATGTCGTGATTATTTAAAACTAGACATTCATCAAGGCAAACTCCCTACATTAGAAGATGTTAAAAAATTAATTGAAAAGGGATATTTAGTAGTGCCGAATATCAACGCAAGAATTCTTAATGGGAGAAACGGTTATAGTGGTCACAACGTGGTCATTTTCAATTATGATAATGACAATGTATATGTTAATGATCCGGGACCAACGAACACTAGTGCAAATAAAAAAATCTCAAACAAACTTTTTATGAGAGCTTGGGAATATCCATATGCAGATGCGAAAGGATTACAAGCATTCAAACTACCTTAACTGCTAACTCCTCAGTTAAGTAATTAACTGAGGTTTTTGTGCGTAATTACTATCGACTGTTAAGCTTGAGGCGGTAGCTCTTCAGTCGGAGGAGGTATCATTCCCAACCTATTTTCTACTGAAGAGACAATATTTTCAATGATTTTATAATCTATGGAACCATATTTAATCGGGTTCCCAAAACTATAGTCCATGAGATATTTATCAGGATCTTTGCTGGAAGGACCAAGTCCTCCTATGAGTCTTTCTGCTGTTACATCATCATCTGTTGCTTTTGCGATGATAGCGACATCGCCCAACCTACTATCGGTTCCTTCCGCTCCTACCTTTGTAAAACGCGTCTCTGCAAACTTGACCTCCATTTTTATCTTTTTTCCATCAATGTATCTTTCTTGAAAAGGAAACCAATCAGTATCTACAACTACTGCAGTCTCGCCAGATTTGATTAGGTCTCCATATTGTATATCTGCTACACCAATTGTTAGAGTATCTCGAGTAATTTCTCCTTCTTCAGTGACACCAGCTGGTGTAATAGTTCCTGCTTCCTCTGTGTGTACATTGTCTTTTTTTCCTTTTGTTGCTTCACGTACGATTGCAACAGCTCTATCCAGCAACTTCTTATTACTCTCGTTTTCCCGCGCCTCTTCAAATCTTTTCCTTTCTTCGACAAAAGCTTCATCTAAATGTTCAAAAAGAAGATTTTCGTCCGGTGTTTGGGGTTCTGACATGCCTTATGGTACTGTAGTTAATTTAAGATTTCAAGAAAAATTATAGACAGTTATGAAACACAGTTAAGTAATTAACTGAGGTTTTCGTGCGTAATTTAGCTCTATTCATACTTCTCTGTTAAAATATCTACTGTATGAAGATCGTGAATAAAAAATTTGGGAGAGAGTACGAGATGATCGAAGCCTACGAGGCTGGTATTGCCTTGACTGGTGCTGAGGTCAAATCTATTCGTGATGGTCGAATGAAACTTGATGATGCCTATGTGAAAATAGTCGGAAATGAGCCATACCTTTTGAATGCTGAAATCTACCCCTATCGCTTTGAAAAAACCGATAATCAAGAGTCCAAAAGATCACGTAAATTACTCCTTCATAAGAAGGAAATCGTGCGTATTAAAACCAAAATGCGAGGCTCGGGTAAGTTGACTATAGCCCCTGTCTCATGCTATAATAAGGGGCGTCATATCAAGCTAGAAATAGCGCTCGTTAGGGGACGACGTGACGTAGAAAAGCGAAAGCTTGAAAAGCAAAAGAAGATACGAAGACAAGATCAGAAAGAAGTTAAAGAATATGTGAGATGATTTCCACCTGTTTTTACTTCAAGTCTTTTCAGTTCTATTCGAACACGACTTGAAGAGCGAACTTGGCGGATTTAAGAACTTGTATGAGAATTCAGGAAACTGAATTTTCATACAATTTCTAAAAGGGGATGCTGGGTCTCGATGAGGAATTTGCACATTTACAAATGGTTAGGGCCCGTTCGCTGGGTTAAACGAAAAACTTACCTGCTAACGAAGAACTCGAAGCAGCTGAAGCATCTGCTTATCGCAATGCATACGCTTTTGCGTACGCAGCCTAAGTAAGTGCGGATGATCTTTATACTTTTTCCTCGGTTCGATGTATAAGGATATAAACCAACTGAGGTGAGAGAGTTAGGATTACTTGATTGGCCTAACAATCAACAAAATATCAATCAACTGTTTTATTAAAGTTTGATTATTTACTTAATAAAACAAGAGCGAAGATAATCTATTCCTAACTATACATTTGTATTTCGTGTTTCTTCAGACGCGGGTTCAACTCCCGCCATCTCCACCATTTAAAGATTTGTTTGGAGGCCGAGGTCGATTTCGGCAAATCCGTTTCGTTTGTAAAACGCAACTGCTTTGGGACTGTGAAAATAAGTGCTGACAAACATTCGTCGACAACCTTGTCTTCTTCCCCACTCTTTTGCCCTTTCAATAAGCGTAGCTCCAATTCCTCTTGACCGATAATCTGGACTCACTCCCATATTGTCTATTTCAAGAGTCTTACTTTTACGGTAACTCAATTTTTTCTCCTGACATGATATATATCCAACCGCTTTTTCTCCATCGCGTGCGATCATGCAAAACGCTTCGGGGTTTGAAACTATTTTGGTGAAATAATTCTTCCCATTCTCACCGGTTGCCCAGTCCATAACAAGATCGTCGTCATGTTGCTGGTTATCAAGAAATACGTGATGATTAAGTTGTTGAAGAATAGGGACATCTTCAATCGTCGCCTTTTTATAAACAAACTCCATGCAGATATTTTATCAGAGACATAGATTTAAAGACGGCCTCCAATTATTCAAATAAACGAATTGCAGAAGAATTTAGCCTCAACGCACCTCGTAGGTGCGTATGGTAGGTGATGGTGGTGTGGTATTATATCTTTCTATGGCGCTGTTTGAACGATTTAGAAAACCAAAACTTCCTATTATCCCAACGCATCTACCAGGTGAATTGCGAATTAAAGAGCTGCAGGAGAAAAACAGAACGAGACAACACGAGAGCTCTCTTCCGTATGCGGAATTTATTACAGATGTAGTTGCACTTCTTCAAGAAAAACCAGGATTTTTTGAAGAAGTCGTAAATCTACATTACCCTGATATCCAGAAAAAGAAACCCTTCACTCCGACTGACATACCTCAAAACTGGAGAATCAGGATCCCTTTTAATTCTAGTTCGCCTCTATATACAATAGAACATCGCATTTTGGAAATACGTTATTTTAATAAGTGTTTTGGGAAAGGGAGAGAGTTGTCTATTTTAAAAGGCTCTCAAAATAATCCTCACGTAAGAGGACTCGTTGAAGTTTGGGAGAGTGTTGATGGAAATTACATCCATCCCTTCACCCGTTTCCAATTAAATCCTGAAGAGAATGGACCGATCGAAAGCAATTATCAGAAAGCATTTCAAAAAACAATAGCCCTCTTCCACGAAGCACTCTCAATCTAGTTAAAATGTTAATTTAGCCCGTGTTGACAATTTATTGACATATTGGTAATATTGAATTCTTATGTCATTTCTTGAAAGATTTCGAAGAAAACCACCAGTTAAAACAGAACCCCTAACTCCCGCTCTAATCCATGCTCCGATTCATGATATGCGAGGAACTTTAGAATTAGAATTAGAAAGAGAAAAAAAGAAAAAAGAACATGAGCAAACGCTTCCTTCTGCAGTTTTTGTTGATGAAGTATACGTTGGACTTATTAATGCTCCTACTTTTTTTGATGCTTTAAACGAAAAAGACAATCCTGAAATACCTTACTCAAAAGACAATGTACCAACGCACTTTAGTATCAGCACCGACGTGATAGATCAAACAGGATATAACATAGAGTATGACAGTAGATATTGTCAAAGAAGTATTAGAATCGCTAAAGTTCATGTCGATGATACTGGAGGGGCAAATTATACAATCTGTGAAGGGTCTATATCGATAGATAGCAAGTCTGACGGCTTCCTTCGTTTACACACTTTAGGCAGGGGTAATTTTTTTCAATTCATGCCTCATATTGGAAAGATTGAACGAGATCAAACCGTAATACTAGAAAAGATGAGAAAACTTTCTTCAGAAATCTTCCAGCCTGAAAAGACTGCTTAAAATGGGTAGCCTTTGAGTCCTTGAAGTCCTTTAATCGCAGACATCTCTCCACCAACTGCGTCAAGATGCGAGATAAGAATGCGAATGATAAATCGCATGATTGGCCACTCACCCAAACCCCATGTAGTAAGATCAACTTTCATCTTGGTTAAATCTTTGTCGCTCAAACTTTCAAGAAATTTGTCTGTTTCTGCATACACTGCTTGCGCGTATTCTTTAGCCTTTTTCAAATCTATCTTAACGGTCTTTGACCACTCTGCAAAATTCTTCTCCCAGTTCTCATCCATTACAGGATGTGGTGCGCTTATTCCAAGCTTCTCTCCCCACTCACTGTCAATGAGCGCTTTTTTCTTTCTCGCCCACGTATTAAGAAGAATATCTTCAGAAACTAAGACGTGTACGTACGAAGATCCAATGGGAAGCGCTCTTCCTTGTGGTTTGTAGTGCGCAACTTCATCAGTCACTTCATTCATAATTCCTTCAAATGTTTCGTGAGCATCTTTAACGCACTGATGAATAATTCCTGCAAGCACTTTCGACATATAACTATTATACACGAATGCTATAATAGCCCTGTGAGAAAGCCCGAACAAGAAGCACAGATTATTTTAAATCCTTACGGACTCTTTCCTCAAGAATTCGGAGTTCTAGATGAAGTAAATCATCCTCTTTATCTAGAAGCTCATCAAGCTTTTCCACTTACCCGACTAACTGATATTCGAGCTCTTGGTTTTTTAACACCAATCGGTCTTGAGGAATTCCAACTATCAACAGGATATGACCACAACCGTTACGAACATTCGTTGCTTGTTGCACGAACACTAGAACATGTTATGAACCGTAATAACTTCTCCGATCTCGCAATAGCGCACGGCGT
>CAYHIW010000046.1:0-5080 GCA_964356745.1 uncultured Gammaproteobacteria bacterium
CTCCCTTGAACCGTATCTTTGCTGGCTTAAGACTACTTGAGTCTGAGTTAAATTGACTGAATGCATTCTTCATGTTTCTTAAGTGAACATCAGCAAGCTGTTGTGTCTTTGACGAAACAACGAGTCGGATTGCGGTATCAAAACCTGCTTTCGATGTTTTTTCATCAATTTTTTCAAGGAGTTTTGGATCGGACTTAAACGTTGCCTTCTGAGGATCAGACTCGGTTTTTTTAGTGTGTGAGACGTGTGATTTTCCTTGTTTTTTCCAGTCGTCTCCGCTTGGACGTATGAGAAGTTGCACTACTGCTCCTTCTCCTTCATCCATTTTGGATAACGCTGAGGTTATGCCAGAAATTGGGTCTGTCGGGATCTCTTTATATACCTTAAGCGGCATGTATGAATACCCCTTGGTTACCATACTCGCGTACGCAACCTGCCCCTCCTCTTTAAAGATAACGGGCTCGTCAACTCGCTGAATGTCTGCAGAAGGGTAATACCCATAGACGGTCTTTTCAACAAGATCAATGAGTTTGGAAGGTGCTGAGATGTAAAAGCGGATGTCAGCTTTTTTTGCAATAATTTCAAAAGCGAGTACGTCGTTTACTTCAAGAAACGATAACCATCCTGATTTCTTAAGCGATGAGAATGAGGCAAACATCTGCTCTGCCGCGTCAATTTTGATTTCATTATCTTTAGACATCTTCACTTCCAAAGTCACCATCTCAAGTGAGATTTGATCTCTTTTTTTCATCCTCACGTAGACGATGATGAGATATATGAGAAGCCATGTAAGAAGTCCAGCGATAAGCGCAGCAAAAAGAGCGATAAGAAGGACGACAAATCGCTCAAAGATACCGGAGAATATGCTTGTGTCCATAAAAAATTATATAATAGAATCGCCTAACCTATGAAAATTCTCATTCCCATTGGAATTCTATTTGTCTGTCTTAATATCATTTTCTCACAAAATATCTCTCCTCTTTACGGTAATCTTCTTAAAGAAGATCAACCAAGTATTATTACGTTTCTTAAGAGCGTGAAATCTTCACCCAAGTACGCGGAGATTGTTGACTTATATCTTAATGAGTATGGTGATTATACCAGGAAAATGGTTTACGAAGAAGACGAGCTTCGCGCCCAACGAATAGTAGAGTTGGATGAACTTCTTACTATTAATCCTAACGCTCGAGACGTTCTCTATGCTGCAAGCATTTTATATGCAGATGATGGAAACAGAATAAAAGCCTCAGAATACCTTAAGCGCGCCCGTCACCTCGACCCCAGCTTTTAATCTTTCTATTGAATCAATCTTGTTCTCTCAAGCGCTCTTATTTGCATTGCAACAAACTTAGGAACTTTAAAGTCATATAGTTCTTTTATGTATTGATGGAACTCCGGCGTTTCTGGAGCAATTATTTTTGCTTTTTCAACAGCTCTGTTTATATTCCGCGTTTGTCGAATAATTGCTCTGGCCTGCTCTATATTGTATTTAAATAGCGTCGCTCCATTCACATACTCGTACCTTTCAAACTCACTTTCAACAATATTGTCATCGGCAATATCTATACCTTCTCTGATTTCATTAAGTGAACCTGCAATTGGCGGGTCTCCATTTAACCAAAATCTGACCGGTCCACTTGTCGGATCGGGTTCCGATGGAAAATCTTTCTCTATCATTTATATATTTTAACTATAGGTTTGTAAGTTTAACTTTAGTATGTTAAAATTAATATATGAAGTCACAATATAAAGCTGAAAAATCGCTAATTCTTTCTCAACAACTTGTTAAATTAGGATTAACCTCTGATGAGGCGCTTTGTTATCTTGCGCTTCTTGAGGAAGGTTCTCAATCGGCAACTGAGATCGCAGAAGCTATAGATGTTTTTCCAAATGCTGTTTATAGACTCATGATAAAACTTGAGGAAAAAGGATTTGTCGTGAGGCTTAATACTTCGCCTAAAACATTTCAAGCAATACCTCCAAACATAGCTATCGAAGCGTTTTATGAAAAAGCCAAAAAGGATCTGGAAAAAATAAAGATTGAGTCTATTGCTTCTTTATCATCCAAGACTCTACCGTCTCCAAAAACTATGATAGAGGTGCTCACCGGAAAGGACTCTACTTTTTCAAGATATGTAGAATTTGCAAATCAAACAAAGAAAGAGTTATTAGTTATCTCTATTGGAGAACCTGTTCCAGACGACATCAAAATAGCTTCAGCTAAAGCAAAAGAGCGTGGAGTGTCTCAAAGATTTATATTTCACGTTTATAACAAAGAGAATGAAAATTTATTAAAAAGTTGGGTAAAGATGGGAGTAGAGGTGCGACATCACGCGGATGCAGGATATCATCTTATGATCTTTGATGGAAAAAAGTGCATTCTTGTCTCGAGCAATCCTGACAATACTGAAGAACGAACGGGCATGGTAATTTACAGTGAGAATTTGACAAATGCGCTGCGTAATTACTTTTATTCTATCTGGAATAAATCCCTCGAAGTTGTGTGAGCCCGCTGGGACTCGAACCCAGAACCAATAGCTTAAAAGGCTACTGCTCTAACCAGTTGAGCTACGGGCCCATTCTAAAATTTAGAACGGAGAAGTTAGAATAATGAATTTTAACACTAATCGAGCTCAATCTCAATTGTATATAATATACTATGGATTTTAAAGACAAGAAGATTGCGGTTCTTGGGGCGGGAGTTGAAGGTAAGAGTGCGGATGCGTTTCTCAAGTCGCAAGGAGCGGTTGTTTCTGTCTTTGATGAAAAAAAAGCTTCATTCCCCGACCTGTCTTCTTTTGATCTTATCGTTCGATCTCCTGGAGTAAAGCTCTCACACAAACGACTTGATGAATTAAGAAGTATGAATTATGAATCAAGAATCACTTCTGCGACAAAACTTTTCTTTGACTTGTGTCCGACAAAAAACATCATCGGCATAACCGGAACTAAGGGCAAGGGAACAACCTCAACTTTGATTTATGAAATTTTAAAAGCAGCTGGTAAGGACGTGCATCTTTGTGGAAATATAGGAACCCCCATGCTAAATGTTTTACCCAAACTGAAAGAGAGCTCGTTTGTTGTGTTAGAGCTCTCAAGCTTTCAACTTATTGATCTTCACAAAAGTCCTCATATCGCCGTTGTGCTTATGGCAACCTCCGATCATCTTGACTGGCATAAAGATCATGGGGAATATCTTGGCGCAAAAACAAATATAGTTAAACACCAGGAAGAATTTGATTTTATTGTGGTGAACGAAGACTATGAAAACTCTGTAAAAATTGCCGAGCAGTCTAAAGGGAAAAAAGTTGGCTTTAGTCTATCCCGGCCACCGTTTCCAACCGGGGCGGTTAGAATTGGCATCCCAGGAAAGCATAATCTTGAAAATGTTTATGCGGCATACTGTGTTGGTAAGATTCTGGACATCCCGGATACGGTGATGTTTGGAGCGATCCAAAACTTTAAAGGACTTCCCCATCGACTCGAGTTCGTAAAAAAAGTAGGAGGCGCCAAATACTACAATGACTCTTTTTCAAGTAACCCAAGCGCAACGATCGCTGCTCTCTCAAGTTTTAGCGAAAATAAAATAATGATTATTGGAGGTATTGATCGTGGAGTCGCGCTCTACAATCTTGCTGAACATATTAATAGAAGCGCTCCTTCTATTCGCAAAGTACTTCTTATTGGCCAGATAGCTGACAAAGTTAAAAAATTACTCGAAGATGTTGGATTTCATGAATATGAAGTTTTGAGCGTTAAGACCATGAAAGAAATTATTGATCATGCACGGGAGTTGGCACAACCAGATGATGTCGTAATTCTCTCTCCTGGGTTTGCAAGTTTCGACATGTTTAAAAACTTTGAAGAACGCGGAAATCAGTTCAAACAAGAGGTTAACGCTCTATGAAAAAATACTCTCAGTTTATCTATAAAGATTGGGAGCTTGATCCAAGCACCAAGAAACTTACATTGCATTATTCGCTCGATGATGCTTTTCATTTTAGCGAAACGTACGAATTCAATTTTAACTGGATAGAAAATTATGATCCGGCTCTTTTGGATGCCGCAATTCAAACTCTGTTTCTTCTTGCAGGAGTCTCGTACTATAAAACATATCTTCCACCGGAAATTGTGATAAGTAAAGGATCTGTCGATAAAGAAAGCGCTCAATTTTATGAAAAAACATTTCAAAATGGATTAGGCGAGTTTTTTTATAAAAATCAACTTGATCCACACACCCAGATCCATTTCCCTTATGGGGAATCGTTAAAAAAAATCGAGGATTCTTCCAAAAACACCGGGATGCTTGTTGCGATTGGTGGAGGAAAAGACTCTCTTGCATCTATAGAGCTTTTACGAAAATCTTCTGACAAAATAGCGACTTGGAGCTTGGGATATAGACAAGCGCTCGAGCCTTTAACAAATGTTATTGGGTTTCCTCATTTTTTTGTAGACCGCTCTATTGACCAACAATTATTAGAACTGAATAAGAAAGATGCTTACAATGGACATGTTCCTATCTCGGCAATCTTTGCATCTGTTGGCATAATTATTGCTGTTCTAACGGGCTACCAAGACGTTGTGGTTTCTAATGAGAATTCGGCAAGCGACCCAACGCTTACCTATCAAGGAAAACCAATCAATCATCAGTATTCCAAGTCGTTTGAGTTTGAAAAAGATTTTCAGTCACATCTTGACCATATTGGAATTAAACATATTCGCTACTACTCGTTGCTTCGTCCTTTCACAGAGCTCTATATCTCTGAGCTGTTTTCTTCATTTGGATTTGAAAAATACAAACATGTTTTTAGCTCATGTAATAAATGTCTTAAAGAAAATAGACTTGCGTGGTGTGGATCTTGTGCAAAATGCGCGTTTGTTTTCTTAATCCTCACTCCTTTTGTTAAGCGAGAAGATTTGGAACAATTATTTGGTGGAAAGAATTTACTATTAGACTCCTCTCTTGATGAGATGTATGAAAATCTTCTTGGAATTAAGGGCGACAAACCGCTTGACTGCGTTGGCGAAGTGAAGGAATCGCGCGCAGCAATGCTCCTTGCGCAGAAAATATACCCCGAAC
>CAYHIW010000047.1:0-4913 GCA_964356745.1 uncultured Gammaproteobacteria bacterium
CATCGTTGCGTTGGTCAATGTACAGCAAGCTCAAGGATCAGTAATGTTTCTTACATCATTTGCCGCGGGTAATTTCATCTATATTGCGGCATCAGATCTTATTCCGGAGCTAAACAAAGAGACAAAGGTGAAAAATAGTATCTTGCAGTTTGTGACGTTTGTCGTTGGTATCGTAGCAATGTATCTTCTTCTTTTCCTAGAGTAATTGACGTCGAAAGTTAGCAGACTGCCCTTTATCCTGCTAACGCTAGTCTGGGATAGCTTTAGCCCGTCCCATCAATCTAAATTACTACTTTAATAATTATGTTATAATACTTTTATGGAAGGGAAAGAGGGTGGGCTATTTACGCGAATTAAAGAAGGTTTGAAAAAAGCCTTTACTCCGCTAAAGACAGCTGATCTTAATCCTCATGAAGGAAAACTTCGTGCTAGCGGCATGCCCGATGCAGATTTACAGAAAAGATTCCCAGTTCCCGACGCTCCCCCACTCCACGACGACACCATTCCCGAAAAACCTACAGATAAATGAATATTAGTGTAAGAGCGAAACCTCGATCAAAGAAAGACTATGTTAAGCAGTTTGGTGAAAGCGAATATGTTGTAGCGGTTAAAGAGCCTCCTGTTGACGGTCGTGCAAACAAAGCGATTATCGAAGCACTGGCAGATTATTTTAATATAAAAAAATCAGAGATAATTCTTATATCTGGCATAGCAGGTAGACTTAAGATCTTTTCTATCCCCGACTTCACCAAGTCACCCACTCTATTTTGAGATTTTTGTCTCAATGATCCAGTATGTGATTAATCCAAAAATTAGGCTTGCTCCTGCTTTCCAGTATTTTCCACTCGCAATTTCTTCAAGTCCAGAAAGTACCGCAAACCAGACTCCATACGCCGCAAGTATCAACCACGCATGATGCATATTATGTTTTTTCATAAAATCTATTCTACTCTTTCACTTGTAAAACGCAACCAGGTTGGCCTGATGTACACTGCGTAGGTGTACAATTTTTGATGGGTTGATATAATGCAGGTAGGAAGGTGGTGAGATATATATGATGTTTGGAAATGCTGGATACGCCAATCCATTTTTTGGTATTCATGCAGTTCTTGGTCTTTTGACTTGGGCAGCAATACTCTGGGCGATAGTCGCGTTTGCCAGATGGATGTGGCGAAAGGGTGACAAAGTTAAGTAATCAGAGCCATTGGGTGTAGTCGCAGCCTTCGGCTGTTCGTGTCTGAGCGTTCCATTTATTCGTGGAACACTTCTTTAGTTTCTTACCAGATGATGCGGTATAGATGACGAGTTTGGATCCGCACTTGGGACAGTCTTCGTCTGTTGCTTCGGTTACTCCTTTTTGCCATTCTACATAATCACACCCTGAGGAAGTTCTTGTCTCTGGATCCCAGACATTGGTAGAACATCTTTTTAGTTTCTTGCCTGTTTTGGTGGTTGCTTCGACAAGTGCGCTGCCACATTTAGGACAGACATCTTGCTTAACTTCTTCTTGAGATTCTTCGGGTTGAGTTGGATCAGTTTTTTTTGACATAAAAAACATTATACACTAATTTATTTTGTGTGATAAGAAAGATGCCAGAAGTGTTGTCCGAAGTGAATATCCAATCGAGACGCATACGGTTCAAAGATCGTTTCAAGTTCTTCTTGTGTTGGGTAGTTTTTAACAATAGTAAACTGAGATCCATCATCTAGGTTTCGAAGTTTGAATGTATCATCTTCACCGTCCGGTGTAAGCAGTTCTCCACCAACGCCCTCATTGTAAACATTGTCTGCCATAAAGACAGAAGAACCTGGTTGTAGAAAACTGTGGAAGTGGTCTAAAAATTCAATGCGTCTAGCTTTTGGAATATGTGAGAACCAAAAATTTGCTAAACCGCCGGAGAATGATCCTTGTTTAAATGGAAGATGAAAAGCATCTGCTTTACGAAATGTCACTTCGCACGAATACTCTTTAGTTCGTTTTGCAATGTCTAAGACCTCGGGATTAATATCGGCAGCGACTATGGAGCGTGCTGTTAATGCTGCAAACTGAGTCCAGTATCCTGTCCCACAGGCAACTTCCAAAACTCTTCTGCTTCGTAGAGTATTTGTCAAATCACGCCTTAATCCAACCTGTTCTCTCACGCGAGAAGGTTCGCGGCGGTGATATATGTCTTCATACACCTTTGCTCTTTGCGCGTAATATGCCGGCATCTCTGTGGTATGCATATTTCGTAAGCATTATAACAGACTGCTCTTTTTTTGTTTAAAGGAAGTGTAAGATGGTTGCGGCGACTTCAAGACAAAGTAGTGAGCAACCAGCTTGAACAGCAATTTTCTTGACTATCCACTTGCTTTCAGTTCCTCCAAATATGACCGAGCTTACCTGTGTTGGGACGACAAAACCGATCCAGAAAAATCCGGCCATCGCATATGGATTCCACTCGGGCTGATAGTAAAGAAAAATAGCGAGAACAAACGAGGTGACCAATGTCACTAAAAACTGTACTCCGTAGATCGGTCCCATACTCTTCATCATCTTTTGCTGGACTTCTTTTGAAAGCTTATCAAAGCCGTGCATCTTCCCCCATAATTTACCAAAAAAGGCGCTGTACCAAATAGCGCCACATATAAACTGAGCAACCGTTGCGATTAATACTGCTAAATAATTTAATTCCATAGTTAGATCATACCAGACCGGGGAATTTTTCTGCAAGGTTAATAACTCTCTTTATAATAAATCCAGCGATTAAGATTTCGATTAAGCTTAATGGTACGGCAAAGATGAGAAGTTTAAGGGGAAGAACTTGTAGATTATATGTAGTCAACCACATCATAAAAAATGATGAGAGCCAGGACAGGAATATCGTTCTAGCAAATGAAAATTTCTTAAGTAATTCGTAAATCAAAAATGCCAGGAAAAAACTCCACACAATCCATAACACTCCGTTGATCGGTGTTGTTTTGAATGTGAGACCAATCGCCTTGTAATGGTTAATCCAAAAACCTTTAAAGATTAATTCGTTTCTTATAAACTCTGAAAAAGCGATCCATATACCAGCAAAAAAAATAGGTAAGAATGAATTTTTCATACTTTAATTTGATTAAGTTATTAAACAAGACGCTAAAGAAACCAACCTTGATTTTTCGAAATGTGATTCTTGGCGGAGAGGGTGGGATTCGAACCCACGATGACATTGCTGCCATACACGCTTTCCAAGCGTGCGCACTCGGCCACTATGCGACCCCTCCAGATACTTGTAATTTGTTTATTATAGTCTTTTTGTCTATAAATCCTATTGGATGCTTAAGGTGCCATTCTCTTTTCATGGCAGACTGTTTCGTCTTAAAAGTTTCAGAATATACAATTTTCCATGGCCGATAAGGTTTGGTTGATTTAGTTTTTCCTTTATTATGTTGATTTAATCTATTCTCTAAATCGGAAGTTACTCCAATGTAGTATTTCTTACTTTTATAGCTTTGTAAGATGTAAAGGAAAAATATGATTATTCCACTATGCCCCGAAGGGGACCCTTTGGATCGACCCTCTCCAGGAATTACTCTTCTATTTTATCACGATCAGACGGCTCTGTACTGATATAATATACATATATAAGGCGTGGGTATGGGCGAGTGGCGGAACTGGCAGACGCGCAGGTTTTAGGAACCTGTGCCGCAAGGCGTGGAGGTTCAAGTCCTCTCTCGCCCACCAAGCATCTTGATGAGAGGACTATTGTGTGGAGGTTTCCCTAAAGGGATTAACTGACTATAATCACTCGCTTATGCTCGTGAACAGTCAGTTGAACAAGTCCTCTCTCGCCCACCAAGCGTAAAAAACTATGAGAACAGAAATTAGAATTCAAATTAGACAAAAAACCAAAGACCTAAGCAGGTCGTTATTTGATGCGGCAATAAAAGAAGACTGGGAAAAAGTAGATAAAGCTCTTCTTTCCGACCTTGGTGCTGTGAATCATGATTTTCTTGCTGGTTTATTAATTCCCAAGAGCGAAGACCAAGATCCTAACATTCGCGACGTTGTTGCTTCTACTCTTTCTTGCTTGTCGATTACTGTAGATCCCATGCGAAACGCAGCGACAACTGCAATGATCAAGATGGCGACAACTGATGAATTTGTTTTTCCTTCAGGTCGTGCCGTAACTTATTTGTTAAAAAATGCAAAAGATAAAAAAAGAGAAAAAGAAATAGAGGAAGCAGTTAAAAGATTCAAACAAAGAGCAAGGGAACGAAACTGGACAGAAGAACTTCTTGAAAATATTCCAGAAATAACCCCTCTTTTAAGTGATCTTACGTAATAAGATTAATAGGATTACCTTTCACAAATGCTTCTACGTTTGCAACGATAGTGTCTCCTTGTTTTGCGACTGACTCAGCGGTAAAAAATGCGGAATGAGGTGTGAAAACGACAGTGTCGAGTGTAAAAAGAGGATTTGCTTTATCAAGGTTTGAGATAGTATCGAGACCAGCTCCCGCAAGTTGTTTTGATTCTAACGCTTCAAATAAGTCTCCTTCGTTGATGAGTCCTCCCCTTGCAGTGTTAATAATGACCGACTCTGTTTTCATCATGTTAAATTCTTTTTTTCCAAACATCTCTTTGGTGTTTGGGGTAAGTGGAATGTGAAGTGAGACAATGTCAGACTGCCGCAGTACGTCTTCAAAAGAGGTTTGGGCAATAGCACTATTGTGTTTTGGTGAACGGCTAAAGCTGCATACATTCATTCCAATCCCTTTTGCTAATTCTGCTACTCTAGACCCAATCCTCCCAAGCCCAATAAGTCCTAACGTTTTGCCTCTAAGATTAAAACCAATCAGTTCATTAAATTTATTTTGTGCTGAGCTGATTTGAAAAGGATTCTTGCGCATTTCTCGATCTCCAAGAGTAATTTTTTTAACTACCG
>CAYHIW010000048.1:0-4721 GCA_964356745.1 uncultured Gammaproteobacteria bacterium
CGCTTGTTGACTATGACGAACAAAAAGAATTATTACTTAAACTTTCAAATCAAGCGGTTACGCACTACAAATCATTTGTTAGTGATGTAAGTGCAGTCAAAATGATGGTGGAAAATAACTTCCGCCAAATCGCCAAAGAGATATATGATCAAATTTTAACCCACAAAAAATTCAAGTCTGAGAGTTATTTAGAGTCAAGTATTCGTGAGCCAAAACCATATTTGGAGCAATACAACATCTCTCGAAGTTTTGATGAGAAACCTGTAACTTTGGAATCACAGCTCGATCGTTTTTCGCGTGAGAAAATCTATACAGGATTTAAGAAAGCATGCCACTCAATGTACAGGTTTGATTCGTCTGATGAAGTGCGGATGGCATATCTTCTCGATAAAGAACAGTCGGTGGAAGACTGGCTCAGGCCAGCCCCGAACCAGTTTGAGGGACTTTATTGGCGTGATGAAGTTGGAAATTCACAACACCGTTATGAGCCAGATTTTGTAGTTGAATTCGAGCGTGAAATCGTAATGATTGAAGTAAAACCAAGCGGTGAGATAAAAGACCTAGATGTACAAGAGAAAAAGAAAACGGCAGACAAATATTGCGAGCTTGTTTCAGCGAATGTGGGTAAATACGGAATCACGAAACCGTGGCGATATGTAATTGTCCCAACGGAAAAAATAACCGTAAGTTCTACGGTAACAGGATTGTTAAATTTATGATTACAAAAATACATTACCCAAGAGGTTCAGAGTGGAGGAAATGGGATTTACATGTCCACACACCAGACACCTTGAAAAAAGACGAGTTTGAAGGTTCAACCTCCAATGAGAGGTGGGAGAAGTTTTGTACAACCATAAACGAGAGCAAGGAAGACATATCAGTTATAGGGATAACAGATTACCTGTTACTCGATAACTACAAAAAATTCTTATCTCTCATTACAGAAGGTAAAATCACTAAAAAATTCGATCTTGTCATTCCGAATCTTGAATTAAGGCTTGTCCCTGTAACCGCAGACGGTAAGGCATTAAATTTGCACATACTCATTGATCCTGATTTTGTCTCCCAAGTTGAGGATAGAATATACTCGAAACTCTCCATTAAAAATGGAGCAACCAATTACTCTGCCACTAGAGACAGTCTTATTAGACTCGGAAAGTCAGTTAACAATGCTCTTTCGGATGATGGTGCTTACAAGGAAGGAGCAAGAAAATTTGTAATTGATTTTGATACTTTGAAAACAGTCTTTGATAACGATGTATCCCTCATGGATCACTGTATAGTCGTTGTCTCAAATAGTTCTAATGATGGAGCTAGTGGTATTACCCAGCATTCAACGTTTTTCACAGGCAATACATCAGATCTTGATGTAAAGCGACAGGCAATCTACAAATTTTCTAAAGCAATATTTTCGGCAAATCCCAGTGATAGAGAATATTTCTTAGGTAAGGGAGTCGATAATGAGGAGGCGGTGGTCGAAAAATGTGGATCATTAAAACCATGCATACGCGGCTGTGATGCACACACAAACTCCAAAGTTTTTAATCCAGACCAGAGTAGATTTTGTTGGATTAAAGCCGACCCCACCTTCGAAGGATTGAAGCAAATTATTTATGAGCCAGAGCAACGAGTACAGATTGGTGCCGTTAAGCCAGATCAAAAAGATTCCTATAAGGTAATACGAAAGATTAAGTTTGATGGTGCGCAAGATTTCCCAGCCGAGATAGAGTTCAACGATAACCTTAATTCAATCATAGGTAGTCGTTCCTCTGGTAAATCAGCCCTGCTTGCATATTTGGCACATGCTGTCGATGCAGAAATGACGGAAAGAATGATTCCTGGTCCAGGCGAAGGCGAAGATTACCATTGGAGCAAGATAAGTTTGCCACATTCCGTAGAGTGGAGTAACGGTCAGACTAACGAAGAAAGTAAAGGCAAGGTTGTTTATATAAAGCAAAATTACCTATTTGAAAAAAGTAAAGATGCTGACGAGATAAAGAATAAAATTGAACCCGTCTTGTTTAAGACGCTCCCAAGCTTTAAAGCAAAATATCAACAAGCTGAAACTAGTATTGAAGCGTGTAACAACCAAATATCGGATCTGGTAAATACTTGGTTTGAGCTTTCTGATTCCGAAAAATCACTAGAAACACAATTGAAAGATCTTGGTGATAAGAAGGCGGTTGAAAAAAGTAAAGGTGAGATTGAAACAAAGATTCAGGAACTCAAAGATAGGAATAAATTGAGTGACGATGATTTGAAGCAGTACCAAAAGATTAGTAGTGATATAGCTGTTCTTAATAATAGGATTAAAGAAATTGACGGTGATATAGGCGTGTTTTCTTTTGCTGAAGGTTCTGCGTATTTTTCGAAAATAAAGTTTACGCATTAACCAGCGTTAACAACTTTGCCTCAAAAAATACAGGATGTTGTTAGTGAAAGTTTGAAGGTGTCAGAAGTTGAATCATTAAAAACAATCAACACACAGGTTAATGAGTATAAAGTCGTAATCACTAATGAAAAGAAGGAGGCGTTGGCAGAAATCGAGAGAATAAATACCGATAACAAAGTACTAATTGAAAAATATAAGAGTAATCTTGAACTTGAGGGGCTAGTTACAGGGCTCAATGCATATTTGGAAACCATAAGAAAGATTGAGCTGGTAGAGGCAGAAATCAAAAAAGCTCAAACACAAAAAACAGAATGTGTGTCCTCAATCAAAACTTCTATTGAACAAAGAAAAGTTGTTATTGAAGGATTGATAACCGCTATAAAGGAATCTGACCAGAGCTCTATTCAGGGTATTAAATTTGATGTTGAGTATGGCTTTGGAGAAGCTTTGGATGAGGTAGTTCAAAAAATAAATGTTAAAGCTAATACTAATTTTGTTGATAAAGGTGAAATAAAAATCGAGTTAGTCAGAATGAACCCTAGTGGTTTTCTAGATGATATCTACTCAAAGAAGCAAAAGATAATAGCTCATAACGATGAAAAAGACGTGGCCCGGAGCACATTGTCACTCACCGAGAAGGTTTTGTTTACTGCAGAAATGGAGGAAGATAAGATTGGGGGATTCTCAGAATCAACAATGACGCCAGGAAAGCGAGCCCTGTTTGCACTCAGGCTCATTCTTGCAGAATCGGATGACACATGGCCATTGCTAATTGATCAACCAGAGGACGATCTAGATAGTAGGTCTATCTACGATGAGGTCGTCCCTTTCTTAAAAGAGAAGAAGAAGGAGAGGCAAATAATTATGGTCAGCCATAATGCCAATCTGGTAATTGGTTCCGACTCAGAACAGATAATTGTAGCAAACAGAAATGGTAATGACAGAAAGAATGATGACGCTAAACAATTCAACTATCTGACGGGTAGCTTGGAGTTCACCATTAAGAAAGATAAGGCATGTACAGACACTCTTAAATCACAAGGTGTATGTGAGCATGCTTGTGAAATATTAGATGGAGGAAGACAGGCATTTGAAAGTAGAAAGAATAAATATAACATTAAGTAACAAGTGGGGGTTCTAAGTTGTTAAAATCGTCAAATAATAATTATAAATACATGGACTGGGAAGCACTTTCAGCAGTAGGGACAATTTTATCCGCCATAGTCGCTCTTGGTATTGCTGTTTTCTCGTATCTACAATCAGGAAAGAGAGACCAAAAATCACACGAAAAAGAGGCGATAGAAAAAATTATTGTTCCGATCCGCAAAGAACTTGATAGTTTTTCAGCATCTAAATGGGACAGTTGGTACTTCAGGAGTAGATGGCATCAACTGAAAGATATGCAACTCGAATTTCCGCTCCAGTATTTCTGGTTGAGCGATGGGGTGAAGAAATCATTGGAGGGTTTTGACCAACAATTTAATCAGATGGCGCATTTGAGCCAACAGATGGGTCCTGCCTTAACTAAGCAAGTGGCTGATACCTTCAGAAAATTTATCTCTGAAGAAGGTATCTCATATGAAACTACGGGAGACGCTACCCTTGGCGAAGAAAACATAATCCATGCGCACTGGTCGTGCGTTGTCGGCGGGAAGTTTGGCCCGTCTGTCACACTTTATAGTTTGGTTATGTGGGGGCAATCACTTTCAGAGTATCTGGAAGATAGAAAACGAGACCCCGACTTGCCAAATGCAAAAGTCGAAGACCTTAAGTTTTCGATGCACAATACAGGCGGGAATATAAAAATCATATTAAACCAAGCTCAGTCTGAGAAACTCTTGTTAAAAATTAAGGAGGAGATAAAGAAACATGGGGAGATTGAAGAATATAAGAAGAAATGGCAAGAGCTCTATCACAGTGGCTCGCTTCTCATCGGAAAGATAGACTTGTGGCTTTCCAAAGAATAGCGGTGCGTAGTTATCACAAGTATCAAACCTGTAAATAGTATGCATAATGAAGAAATCAACTTAAAAATCATCAGTCTCTGGAATAAGTATTTCAAGAATGACCAAGATGTATACGCCCCACTTTTCTATGATGAATTCAAGAAAGGAGGTCTGCTATTCGTCGGGATGAATCCATCTTTCAGCACGCGCGGATTCAAGCAGAAATAAGAAATATGGCCAGGTACCTATCCTCAATGAATATTTCATCTATCAGCTATCACCTTCCTCGGTCTCAAACCTCTATCTTTTTCAACAACTCCTTGATCTGCCAGCATATCTACAAGACCTGCGGAGCGAGAATATCCAATTTTTAATTTTCTTTG
>CAYHIW010000049.1:0-4719 GCA_964356745.1 uncultured Gammaproteobacteria bacterium
TGCAGAGATTGCGCAAACTAGTATAATGTCAATCATAGGTTTCTTTTTAAATTTAAGATAGATAGCTTTATATAGCTCAAGTTGATATTGAATAGCGCCAATTCCTTTGACGATAATTGCGAGGCCAAACAAAATCCCCGAACATAAAACGTAGATCTTAGAACGTGAAACGCCTTTTTGACCAGAATGCAACCAACTCCAGACGCCAAGAAAAATAAAAAGCGTGTAGAGCATATCAGTTGTCATTTTGGTTGAGTAGATGACAAAAAGCTCTGCACATAACAGAATTAGTACCGATAGAATTGCGACAAATTCTGAAAAGTATTTTTTAGCGAATAAATACGTTGAAGTTATAATTCCGAGCGCCCCAAAGACAGTAAGGATTCTTAGTGTAAATTCGTTTCTTCCAAACAAAAGCGGTAACTGCAGAAGCCATGAGTAGAGAGGGGGTTTTTGTAGGTCGATATAACCATTCCAAATGTTGGTTAAAAAATGACCCGATTGGACCATTTCTTTTGCGTATTGACCATACAGGCATTCATCCCAGTCGAAGAGAAGATCGCGCCCCAGGTGAAGAAGCATGCTGAACGCAAAAAATGCAAAGATGAATAAAAATAGTTTACTAAAGCGTTTCATTTTTCGTTTAGTTTGAGTTTATAGTAAATAGTACTATAAAACTCATCGTCACTTTTAACTGTCTTGAAAACAGGAACAATTTTATTGAGTCGTTCGTGAATGTCAAATGATTGGTGGAAAACTTCGGCCTGAAAATTGAAGTATGTTCGTAGTTCATACAGCGAAGAAATAATAATAAGAACAGCGATAATGGGAAGAATAAATTTTTTGATCTTTAATTTCTTTGAGTAATTTTGAATTACGATAAAAGATATCCCGATACAGAAAATAATGGTAGGAAGTACGGTAAACGTACGCAACATATTGGGGTTTTGTTTGGGTTCAGTGAGTAGGCTCGGAATGATTGATACAACAAAATAAAAAATAAACAAAGCGTTCCATTTTTTGCGAATATTTTTTATCACTGCCAAAGCGCCAATAGTAAAAAATAATGCAAGTATTGGGTTTAAGGCTGGCTTGCCAGGATAGTTATGTCTACCGTTCATATCTCCACCTACATAAAGCATTCCTACTGTTGATGTTAGATTGCTCGTGACATGTTCTATTTTTCTAACCACTACTTTTTGAAACCGAGGGTCACCGCTCTTTTGAATTGTATAAATCAGAGGAAACGACATGATAAAGACGATAGAAATAACTAAGAGTATGTCTTTTATTTTCTTTCGAACAGGGTTGTTGGAAATAAGAATATAAAAAAGCGGGACAACAAAAAATATTCGTCCTGATGGATATGAATTAAACGCAAGTCCTGCAAATACAGACGCCGCAACAAGATACGAGATTTTTTTTGAGGATTCATAGCGAGTCATAAAAATAAGAGAGCTCAGTTCAAGACATAGGAGGAAGGTTGCCTCAAATGAAAAACGAGCGAAGTTAAAAAACCAGCGAGAGGAGGAAAGAATTAATGCAAGGAAAAAGGGGATGTATTTATTTTTGACAAAGACTGTTTTCAGTAAAAAATAGGTAAGAATGACGCTTCCTATACCAAAGAGCGCAGAAGGTAGTCGAAGCGCAAACTCAGATATTCCAAACAACTTAAACGATAAGAGAAGTATGTAGAAGTAGAGTGTAGCGTGACCAGTAGCGATCGGACTATAAGGAGTGTAGGGAGTGTCCTGGAGAGAGAAGGCGAGTCGGGCAAAATCTATCTCGTCGTATGCGACAAATTCAGGTATGGCGACAAATTTATAGAAGATGATGAGGGAAGATATTAATAGAAGAAGTAAGACCTGGGCTTTATTCATATTGTCTCATTAAATCAAGCCATTTTATTCTTAAAATATCTTTTAATGCTTCGATAGAATCCTTGATGAAATGAACGTTTTTTGTTTCAACGTGTTTCCATGTTACGGGGATTTCTTTGATTTTATATTTTAATTTTGTTGCGACAAATAAAAATTCCAAATCAAAACCCGCCGAGACAGAAGATCCAGTAATTGATCGCTCGGGCGAAAATACTTTAAGGCGCGATATAATTTGTTGGGCCGCTTTTGTTTTGAATAATTTGAATCCGCACTGAGTGTCTCGAATCCCGTACAGTCCCAAAATAATATTTCGAATAAAAATAAACCCGAGAGCCATTACCTTACGAGTTATTGGAGCGCCTTTTCGCTCGGCACTTCGTGATCCAATGACTATTTCTGTGCTGGTCGCTGCATTCATAAGTTTGTCTACTTCTTCAATGGGAGTTGCAAGATCGATATCGGTAAAAAGAACGTACTCAGATTTGGCATCATTGATTCCTCTGATGACTGCAGCTGCTTTACCAGAATGGGTTGCTTCAATCAGTTTGAATTTTTTAAATTTGGGGAGGTATTCATTTTTAATAAGCGGTTTTGTATTGTCAGTTGATCCATCGTCTACGATAAGTACTTCTGTAAAGTCTGGTCTTTTTTCAACAAAGTTGCCTATTTTATCGAGAACTCCTTTTTGTAAATTAATTTCCTCGTTATAACAAGGAATCACCAAGGTAATATTCATAATAAATTTCAAATATCAAAGCTCAAATTTCAAACAAAATCTAAATGACCGAATACCTAAAAGGACTTATTTTTAAATTTTGGAATTGATTTGAAATTTGGATTTTGTAATTTGATTTTTAGACTTAACGAATTAGTTTGTACACCATTACATCAAGTATTTGTTTTTCGGATACGATTTTTCGTGGAGCAAAATTGGCAATAATCCACAAGGGATCTCCGATTGGTTTGCATGGTTTATCACAAACGACAAAGAGTTCCTCACCCGTATCTTTTGACTCACGATCGATAGGAGGTTTGCCCCAGAGCTCCAGGAAATATCGATAGACGCTATCTCCATAACTTTCTGGCAAAGTTGTGAATACATATTCCTTTGTCCCGATGGATTTATAAATATACGTACTAACCGTCTTTGCTTTTGCGATTTGTTTTGAACCTTCTTTATTGAGAAATAAATAGTGAGGTATCTGTATATAAGTATATATAAGAAGAAGGGAACTACAAAAAACCAGTACGAGACGTTTTTTGGATAATTGAGCAAAACAATATCCGAGCATCACAAAATACAAAATGTACAAAGATGCAAAGTAATGAATATATTTTGGTCCGCTATATAAAGATGTGCCAAACAATAACATGAGCGAAACAAAAGATATTATTCCCGCTGGTTGATGCGTTTTATATTTAGTAATAATTACGATAAGCAACGCCAAGAAGACAAAATAACCGATGAATTGATAATTGTTAATTGTTAATAGGTAGGAAAAGAAAAAGAACATTGTTTGTTGTAGGGAGTTGATGAAATTTCCCGACGGAGCCCCTGATTTTGTAAAAAATGTTGCGAAACTTTTTGCATTGATAAACTCATGTCTCAAGTCAAAAATAATAAGAGGGATAGAAAATAAAATAAATGCGCCAGCAGCATACAACCAGTTCCGAACTGTGATTTTTATTGAGGACCGGTTGATGAAGTGATAAGCGATGAGTACTGCGGCTACTGATGGAATGAGAAAAAGAGCAAGATAGTGCAATTGAATCGAGAAAGAAAGCAAGGCTCCTAACAGAAGGTAGTATTTCAACTTCGAGGTTTGAATGCTTTTAACGAGTGCATAAACCGTAAAAAAAGCAAAATAAGGTAAGAGGTTGGGGTTCCAAGAAAAGCGTGCAAACTCAATAAGAACAGAAGAGAATCCAATAAGAACAGAGCTGGTTATTGCCGTTATTTCGTCAAAGAGATCTCTGACGCAAAGATAGGTGAGAAAAAGAAATATCATTGAAAGTATCGCCGAGCCATAAGCTAAACCGATCGGATCAAAGGCTGAGAAGAGCAACCACGGAGCCATGAAATAGTAGTAGAACGGCCCAAGATATACCTGGCCAACCGAAGTAACAGGACCAATTGCCGGAAAGTGTTTGAGTGTGAGGATATTTCGAATGATAATTGCGTCACGACCCTGATCTCCTAAAAATGTTACAAACTCAGCAAGTTTGTACATTCTCAAGAATGCAAAAGTTGCAAATAACGTTATTAAAAAAAATAGTAGAATGTTTCGTTTCACGTATATGCTAAAATTTAAGAGACAATAATGTCTCAATTATACAAAAAATTACAATCGTACCTTTATATTTTATTCTTCGTTCTTTTGACGACGTTTCTTCTTTGGCTTCCGTTTATTCTTCGGGCAGAAACATGGTTGAGTTTCGAAATTGATCAACCAAACTTTCTCTATGTGTATCGACATTTTGATGGCCTTCTTTATGTTATAGCCGCAAAAACACTTTACAGCATTGATGCGATTCGCACAATCCCCTTAGACGTTCTTTTGCCCGACAAATATTTTGCCGCACACCTTCCCCTGTATCCGTTACTGATTAGAGCAGCTTCAGCATTTTTTACCCTTCCCAAAGCGATGATTTTTGTGAATCTTGCAAGTTCGATAGTTCTAGGATGGTTGTTCTATTTCATTGTGACCAGGTTTAAAATAACCAAAAATCCTTTGATTCTCACGATGGTTTTTCTCATGCTTCCACGGTTTCTTATCATACGTTCAATTGGTGCTCCTGAAAGTTTATTTATGTTGTGTATTTTAGGATCATTATATTT
>CAYHIW010000050.1:0-4669 GCA_964356745.1 uncultured Gammaproteobacteria bacterium
AAATATCATTGTCGTTCCACAAGGATTTATTAAGACAGAAAATGCCAAAAAATACGTACTTAAGAAAGTGGGAAACAATCAGGAGAAGCAGTTCATTGAGACAGGTGAAAGTAACGAAATACTTACTGAGGTAAAAACAGGATTACAAGTAGGTGATGTGATTTATGATTAAGTTAGACAAAATAGTTAAAGAATATAGACTCGATGAAGATATTATTTTTACTTCATTAAAAAATGTATCGCTAACGATAAAAAGTGGAGAGTTCACGTCTATCATTGGTCCTTCTGGGAGTGGTAAATCAACATTGATGCATATTATTGGTCTTCTGGACAAGCCAACCAGTGGAAAAGTTATCATTAGAGATCAAGATATCTCACATCTCAATGACGATCATTTATCGACACTTCGTAATGAGTTTGTAGGATTTGTTTTTCAACAATTCAATCTCATTTCCAGACTCACGGTTGCTGAAAACATCATGCTTCCTGCGATTTACACCAGAAAAGCCCTTGATTTTAATCCTGCTGAACGAGCGCAGTATTTGATGAAGCGATTTGATATTGATTCTAAGGCAAGATCGTACCCGAATAAAATATCGGGTGGTCAACAACAAAGAGTCGCAATAGCTCGTGCTCTTATTATGAAGCCGGAATTAATTTTAGCGGATGAACCAACAGGTAACTTAGATACGAAAACAGGGGATGAAATTATGAAGCTTCTTAAAGAGTTAAATCAAAAAGAAAAACTGACGGTAGTGATTGTGACTCATGAGCCAGATATTGCCGCCAAAACAAAGCGCCAAATTAAAATTGTCGACGGAGAAATCGTATGAGTTATTTCGCATTTCTTATAAAAACAGCTTTGTTTAATTTTTCGCGCAACAAAGGAAGAACATTCCTTACATCGCTTGGAATTCTTATTGGCGTTATGTCTGTTGTTTTGCTTACCGCAGCAGGTCTTGGGCTTCGCAAATACATTCAAGATCAGTTTGAAAGCATTGGTACGAACACCCTTCGTATTGTCCCGGGGACCGTTATTCGTAACGGACAATTTCGCACGGGAGGAGGCTCAATTGGAGCTATTCGTTTTGACGAAAAAGATCTTAACTCTCTCGATCGGATTCGACTGATTAAATATCTTGCACCAGTTTTTACCACAAGCACAGACGTCATCTATGGAAAAAATAAAGAATTTGGTGATCTGTATGCAACAAGCGAAGATATTTTTCCAGGACTTAATCTCGAGGTGGCACACGGGAGACTTTTTACCAGAACAGATGTATTAAAACGTGCAAAAATTGTTACTATTGGACCTAAGCTCGCGGTGAATTTATTTGGTTCTGAGGCAGAGGCGGTAGGGAATTCTATTAAAATTAAAGGCCAGAGCTATCGCGTTATTGGTGTTCTCAAACCCAAAGGAGGAGGATTTGGAGGTCCAGATCTTGACTCGTTCGTATATATTCCTTACAGAAGCGCGTATGTTTTTAATCCCGATAAGAAATTTCTCACCTTTGTGGTTAAGTTTGAGCCCGGAGCTAACTTGGACGAAATTAAGTCAGAAATAAACAAGGCACTACTAAAGCGTTACGAAGAGGACGACTACTCAGTTTTTGAACCAACCGAAGTTCTCAATGCATTAAATCAGATTTTTAGCACCTTAAACATTGCTTTGGTTGCGATTGCGGCAATTTCACTCGTTGTTGGTGGGATTGGGATCATGAATATCATGTATGTGACGGTAACAGAAAAAATTAAAGAAATTGGGATTCGACGTGCAATTGGTGCTCGCAAAAGCGACATTCTTTATCAATTTTTGATTGAATCGGTTATTCTATCTCTGTTTGGTGGCGTATTAGGACTACTTTTTTCATATTTAATCGTCTTGTTTGTTCAACAGTTCTTCCCAGCCTACATCGATGTTCAATCAGTGGTACTTGCACTTGGTATATCAACGATTATTGGTGTTGTATTTGGAGTATTTCCTGCCAAGAGAGCTGCTGATCTGGTGCCTATTGACGCAATCCGATCAGAGTGAGTTAACGAAACTGAGGAGGTTGGTTTTGAAGTTTTCAAAAGAGTACTGTTCGGATTCTTTTCTACTTTTTTTTCGCATTTCCAGATACTTTTCATCAGAAAGTGATTCTAGTTTTTTTATACTAGATTGCACCGCTTCGGTGGATAAACGGTTGAATAGGAAGCCATTAACATTATCTTTTATCGTCTCCTTTAGGCCTCCGCTTGCGTACGCAATAACAGGAGTTCCAAAACCCATTGCTTCAACTGGAGCAATGCCAAATTCTTCGTCAACCGAGGCAAATAGAAAGGCTTTGGCATCTGCAATGAGTTTATTTCTCTTTTCATCAGATGCGTCGGTTATAAATTCTACAGTGCCTCCTGCAATTGACCTAAGATAATCTAAATCACGTCCTGATCCAACGATTTTCAAATTAAATTTGTATTCATTCGCTGTTTGGATAAGAAGATCAATGTGTTTTGCCCTCGCCAGACGACTTACCGTAACATAGTAGCTTGTAGCTTGGAACTTGTAACTTGTAGCTTTTGGGGGAATTGATACCGGTGGATAGAGTACTTTAGAGTCTTTTCTGTAAAATTTTTCGATTCTTCGTTTTGTCTCTTCGGAGTTTGCGATGAAATGATCAACGTGTTGTGACGAACTGTAGTCCCATTGTCGAAGAAAGTGATTGACAACACTTGCGTATATTTTAACCGGCCAATACTTTTGCCACTCTACTGCAGTTTCGTATCCATATAAATATCGAGGAGGATGATGAAGATAGGAGACATGAATAGTGGGTTTTTTTACTTTAATTCCTTTGCACATGTACCAACCTGACGATGATAAGACAACGTCAAAATCTTTGAAATCAAAACTTTCCCAGATTGCAGGAGCGAGGAAGCGAAGAGGTGAGTAAAGTTTTTTGAAAAGAGGGACGTAGTGTGCCCACGAGACTTTAATTTTCCAATCTTTGTAATCAGGAACATTCTTTTTTAGCGAGTCTTCATTATAAAAAGCCGTATAGACAGGAGCGTTTGGGAATATTGTGTGAAGAGCGATGAGGACTCGTTCTGCCCCACCGAATTCTTGCAGTTGATCGTGCACTAGTGCGAGCTTCATTCATATATTATACTTTACCAATGTCATCCTCGCGAAAGCGGGGATCCAGACTGGATCCCGGATCAAGTCCGGGATGACAGTATGTATATCTGGGATGACAATTGAATTATGAATATTATTCAGGCGATCATTTTAGGAATTGTTGAGGGAGTTACGGAGTTTCTGCCGATTTCATCAACTGCCCATCTGATTCTTACGTCAAAACTACTTGCGATTAAACAATCGGAGTTTGTTAAATTATTTGAGGTTGTTATTCAGTCCGGAGCAATGTTTGCAGTAGTTTTTCTTTATGCGAAGTACGTACTTGAACGAAGAAAACTCATAGTGAAAATACTCATCTCTCTTTTTCCAACTCTCGTGATTGGATACACGCTTTTTAATACGGTTAAATCGTTATTTTTCGATTCGTTTTATCTCATTATTGCAACTACGTTGAGTATTGGACTTGTTTTTTTTGTACTTGAATATGTGATCAATAGAAAAATACTGGTTATAAATAAACAATTACGCGAATTAACAATTGGTGAGGCGCTTCTTATTGGTTTATTTCAAGGAGTTGCGGTGATTCCTGGTGTCTCAAGAGCGGGGATTGTGATTATTGCGATGTTACTCCTCAGATACAATAGAGAAGATGCCGTTAAGTACTCGTTTCTTCTTGCGGTCCCAACGATTTTTGCTGCTACAGCCCTGGATATTTTTAAATCAAAAAGTCTTTTAATGCAGAATAATTCTCAGTTATTTATCCTTGGTGTTGGATGTGTAACAGCGATGGTTACTGCGTATTTTGCAGTCCGATGGTTGGTGAAGTTTGTTCAGAATCACACGCTTGTTGTATTCGGATGGTACCGCGTAATTCTCGCAGCAGTTTTACTCGCAGGAACTTTGGTCAAATAAATCTTCTGTGTGGACCCGAGGAGAATTGAACTCCTTCCTCCGCAATGCGAATGCGGCGTTGTACCGTCTAACTCCGGGCCCGGCCAACTAATTGCACCTTCTCTTCTCTACTTAACTTTTTAATCTCACTTTCCCTTTTAGAAGCACTGCCTCTGTCTTTGAAATTTTCCGAATAAACTAATTCTACCGGTAACTTTCCTCGTAATGATTTTGATCCCGTTTTTTTATTGTGATCTTCTACCCGTCTTTTCAAATCGGTTGTGATGCCGGTATACAAGGACTCATCACTTGCCTTAACCATGTATAGATACCATTTCATATTGGGTGCACCCGGCGAGAATCGAACTCACATCATGGGATCCGGAATCCCACATTCTATCCATTGAACTACGGGTGCTGTGCTATCCATTGTCCCGATGCTTCAGCATCGCGGATCCCGACATAATGTCGGGAAACTACGGGTGCTGTCGCTCAAATACCTAAGATAATCACCACTATTATAGCAAGGGCGAAGCGGTAATAGGCGAAATTCAGGAGTGTATTGGTCTGCAGATATCTAATGAGCCACCTAACCGAAACAAATGCCGTAATAAAAGAGACGGCAAAGCCGGTTACCAAAAGAGCGATATTTGTCTGAGA
>CAYHIW010000051.1:0-4239 GCA_964356745.1 uncultured Gammaproteobacteria bacterium
TTTTTTCATAAAAAAGAATGTAGAGGATTTTAAAATGATGAGCGAGTTCATTAACGGTAATCCTATCTAATACTTCTGTCATGCCCGAATAGTCTAAATCCTCATCTGTCCATTTAAGATTTCTAAGTACAGGCTCTTCTTTAAAATTTTCCAGTATATCCCGACATTCCTTTGCTCCAATATTTTGGATAATATTGGTAGTGACAAGATTAATAGCCTCTTGAAACACCCATTCGACACGCTTCTTATGAGACAGAAGAATAAATGAAAAAGGGGCTTTGAAATCTTCGCCTTCAAACTTTTCCAGAATTCTTTTTTGAAGAGTCTCGTTCGCGAGTTGTTCCTTAACGATTGGAAAACTATTTGAACTTATAAAATGCTCTAAATCAAGATACACACTAATTAACGCCCTTTGTTTATCTTGATCTTTGAGCTCTCTTGTTTTTTTATACTTCTCGATGTATTGTCGTATTAAATCATCTCGTAATATATAGCTCATAACGTACTCTATCACCCGCTCTTCAACCATATGTTTTTGGCCTGTACCTTCAGAAAAGAACGAAAGAAAATCCATACAATTATTGTATAAAAAAACTATACTAATAATGATATGAAGATGATTTTTGGACTCTTTTTTATTATCTCGCTTGGTTGGACCGTTATTCTAACATTGACCGGAACTACCACTTCTCCCTTTAACTATGGATATAATCTCCTTATTGGATTGCTTTTTGGCGCTGGTGGAGTAATTGGACTTTTGGGAACGCGCTCCCTCGCCTCTTCTTCCCGACTTGGGAAAAGCCTCTTTTTTCTTTCGCTTGGCAACTTGTTCCAGATGTTTGGCTTTGTAACTTGGTGGTATCTCAATACATTTAGTCACATTGATATCCCCTATCCTTCTATCGCAGACATCCTCTTCGTGCTCGTATATCCTTGTATGGGATATGGATTATGGCTTTTGGTCAAAATTTTTAATGAAGGCATTACTAAGAGAAATCTACTTGAGTCGGTTGCGATTGGTCTTATCGCTGCCGTCATCATCATTGGTTTTGTTAACCGCCCGGATGTATCCAAAAGTCTTGATTTTTATACCAATCTTTTCAACATTCTCTATCCTTTAGGGAGCGTACTTCTCTTATCCATCGCTCTTGTCTCTTATAGAATCGGTGAAGGAAAGATACGCCCCGTCTTAGAACTTTATGTCATTGCGCTTACCTTATACACCGCTGCAGACAGCGTGTTTTCTTACCTAGAAAGCACCAATAATTACTGGAATGGAAATGTTGCAGATATGCTTTTTGCATGGGCAGGGATCATAATGAGTCTTGGTATTCTTTCTTTTATAGAAACCTTTGCACCAAAACAAGAATTGGTGCCTGGAAAAAAATAAGCGCGAGTGTGCCAATGATAAGAAATGGCCCGAATGCGATTTTACTCTTGAGTTTTTTCCTCCGAGAAAGAAGTAGTAGGAGCCCTACTAATCCTCCCAAAACAAAGGCGATATATAAGGCAATGAATCCCTGAAACCATCCAAGTAAAAACCCCATGATAAATGCAAACTTCACGTCACCAAAACCCATAGCTCTTCCTTTTGATAAGACATACAGAATACCTATCGGAACAAGAACATAGACTCCTGCAATAAGTTGCTGAAATATTTCTACTGTTGAAAAACCTTTCAAAAGAAAAAGAAACAACGTGATAATAAAAAGAGAGATCTGCATTTCGTCGGGAATTATCTGATACTTAACGTCTGCAAAAAAGACAACAATGAATGAGCTTATTAACGAAAGATATAAAAGTTTTACTAAAATGAATTTTGTGTAATCTAAAGAAACAAGAGAAAAACTTGTTAGTCCAACTGAAGTAATGTTAATTGGTGAGTAATACCATGTATATACAAATGCAATTCCTGTGACTAATTCTACGAACGGATAAAAAAGCGACAATTTCTTTTTGCAGTAATGACACTTGCCTTTAAGAAAGACAAAAGACAGAAGAGGAATCATGTCTAGTGGCCTCAGTTTTTTCTTGCAGAATTCACACTTTGATCTACCAAGAATACTACGGTCGTTAGACAATCGATCTGCAAGCACATTCAGAAAAGACCCTATCGCTATTCCAATAATGAATAGGAATGTTGTTACCATTTGATCATTGTATCATTTGATCATTGATCATTTATTTGATATTTGGATTTTGAAATTTGGAGAATTTTAGAAGCTAAGGTCTGCTTCTGTGATGTCGCCTGGATTTACCGGTCCGATCATGGCGAAATTTAGATTTTCAGGTTTAAAAATATCTTTAGCAACCGCCACAATATCTTCTTTTGTGACTGCGTCAATTCCCTTTATCATCTCTTCAGGAGAACTCATTTTGTTTTCTAATATGAGTCGGTAACCATAAAATGTAGCTACGTTTTGAGAATCTTCAAGTGAAAGCAGTGTTCTTCCTTTAATTAATTCTTTTGCTTTGGTAAGTTCTTCGTTCTTAACATCACCATTCGCAATTTTTCTGTGTTCGGCCAAAGTCACCTTAATAGCTTCTTTGGTTTTTTCAATATCATTGGTTACACCTGCTGAAGTGACAAAATTACCTACGTCGGTATAGGCCTGTCTTCCGGTACGAATGTAGTAGCAAAGACCTCTTCTCTCTCGAACTTGCGTAAATAATCGTGAAGACATTCCCCCACCCAAAATTGCCGAGAGTACGGCGAGTATGTATCTTCGTTTATCAGATAGATTGTATGCGCGAAATCCCAGACAAAAATGTGATTGCTCGGTTTTTTTGAACTGAGTTCGAATCTGCGGCTTGGTTTGCTCTTCTTTCATAGGAATAAACAGATCTTTATGGCCGTTTTTCCATCCTTTAAACTTTTCTTCAATGACCTTTAAATAATCTTTTCCGTTGAGTCCACCCGCCACAATAAGCGCGGCGTTACTTGGATGATACAACTGATCCATATAATCGGTGAATGTTTGTCTATTGAAGCTACGCACGGTTTTTTTGGTTCCTGCGATGTCCATGCCAAGCGGATTACCTTTATACATAAGTTCTTCAAAAATATCCCCTACTTTATTCATGGGTGTATCTTCATACATGTTGATTTCTTCAACAATTACTCCTTTTTCACGCTCAATTTCCTCGTCAAGAAGAAGTGGATGCTGAATCATATCTCCTATTACATCTACGACTTTTTCAAAGTGGTTATTGGTTGCTTTAATCCAGTAGCCTGTGTGGTCTTTTGAGGTAAATGCGTTGAAATAGCCTCCGAGACTGTCAATCATGGAAGAAATGAGGAATGAAGTTGGATACTTTTTGGAGCCTTTAAAAGCCATGTGTTCAAAAAAATGTGCGATTCCATTGTTTTTCTCGTTTTCGTATCGAGAACCTGCTCCAACAAGAAGAATTGTCGTTAATGTAGGAAAAGATTTAGTATCAATAAGTACCACTCTGAGACCGTTTGAGAGGGTGTGCAGTTGGGGCTTCATCCTAGTATTATACCAGATGACCCAAGATACTTCCTATAGTATTGCATTGCAAATTTCAATTTTCTCTTTCAAGAGAGGCGGCAATTTGCCGATGAATCTCAGGTGGAAAAAAGTGACCAGAAGGAACATCAACACTGCTACCAGCAAACCCAACCTGCATTCCCTGTTTTTCTACAAACTTCTTTAATGCCTCATCTCTCTTCTTCATTTTTGTCTTATCGTAACGCAACGAAACTTCACGCGTCGCCTTCTCCCAATCTTCTACAGTAAACTGAAAACCTTCTAAATCTCTCTCAGTCAACCCAATATTCGTATCCCTTTCAAGTGCAATCCTCTCCAGTAAATATGACTTTGCTACGGTGGCTATCTCCGCTAAGTATCTCGGTGTAAATCCGTCTGTTTTATTTACTACTGCTCGTAATATAAGCTCACGAACTTCCTCATTGGGAAATAACTCATGACGTAACTGTTTGCTTGTTCTATTAGCGTTAATCTGTAGGATTGCCAGTCTTGCTTCTTCGTCCTGCAGTCCGAAGTGAATCCACACGCCAAAACGTTGAGGTTGAAGCAGTGCGGGGTCTATTTTTTCAGGTTCGTTTGTAGAAGCCAAAATATAAAAACCACTATCTCTTATTCCAGCCATTAAATTTAAGAGCGTTGAGTGTGTACTTCGAGACTCATTCTGATTCTCAACCAAATGTTCTATGTCGTCAATATGTAGTATGACTCTTCGGCCAGTACTGTTTGC
>CAYHIW010000052.1:0-3862 GCA_964356745.1 uncultured Gammaproteobacteria bacterium
GTAACAAGGTATCCGTTCTGGAAGGAGCGGATGGATCACCTCCTTTCTTTTATTTTTCAAGGTCTCGTTTTTTAGGTAAACAAAACGAGATCTTCCTAACCCGTTTCACACACAAAAAACTATTTGATTTACTTAACGTAGAAAATCGTCCAGAAGATGATACTCACGCCGAAGACAACACCTGCAATCGCAAGTGTTTGAAAGATAATGTAAATGGCATGATTGTCTAGGTTTTTAAATCCAAAATCATACGGTCTATATTTTCTTGTATTAAATTGGTGAGAAAACCAATAGATCATCTCTCCCAAATTACGTACCGCAATATAAACTCCGAGCATTATTAACATGAACCTAATTGAAAATAACCCTATTGAAAGAATAAGAATTAAAAGAGGAAGTAGTACTATTAAATCTCCTTTAATAAAAAATGATAGTAGTTTAAAAACAGGATGAAGCTCTGTAAAAAACCACTTATTGTCAATCTTTCTATTGATCATTTTATGGTAACTTCCATTCCGGGTTTCGGATTATTGAAGTGATGAATTCCTGTCTTCGTTTTTTCATCATCAAAATGAGTCCAGACCGATATTTCAAGAAATGGGTTCTCCTTTTTACCAGATGATCCTGGGTAGACAACGAGATTGCCAACACCACCACCAAATAAATTACTTACATATTTTGCTTTTTTCTCCTGTCCGTTTAATACGACTGTTAACTCGTCATTAAGTTCAAACTTCCCTTTAAAATCTTCTGCAGTAAAGGTAGTTTTGATATTACCGTAATTGTCAATGTGACCAATGTAGTGTTTGGTCATCATAGATGGAATAATGCCCGACGATACCTCTTCGAGATCAAGTTCTTTTTCTAGTCCGTCAATAAGATGTGCGCAAACTCGCGAGTACAGATCTCGTGATCGAAACTGGGAACCTTTGTCTAGATCTTTATATATGTAAGCAACTTGAATCCTATCTTTAATTAAAGAAAAGTCATACCCTGCATTTGGTCCACAGACATACAGTCCCGATTGAAGACGAAGAACTATGAATTCGGCTCCTTTTGCTTCCTCAACACCATCTTTAGTTTGAAGACGAGGATCGGTATTTTGAAACACAATTGTTTCCTGTGGTCTACCAAATCGTTCTTCAATCTCAACTACCTGTCGAAGTAAATAGGCCGTGTGGATAGTTGACGGGGTTGACGAAACAAAACTAATATCAGAAAACCCAGTTGGATCTTTGAGAAATCCCTCTACCGCAAGATGAATTTCTTCGCAGGTGAGAGAGTCCGATGCCCAATCTGCAACAACGATAAGTTTTTTCATACGAAGTATCTATTATAAATCGATAAATGAAATAATTACAGCGCCCACTGCAGCAACGGCAATAAGAACTGTTGCAGAAATAGAGAAAACATTATAAAACTTTGTGTTTACGTATCGACCCATAATCTCCTTGTTGTTTATGATCTTTAGTACGAAATAGAAGAACACCGGTAGTAAAATCCCGTTAAGTGCTTGCGAATATAAAACAATTTTAAAAAGAGGAAACCAAGGAGTTACCACTAAAATAAAGGCAAGAATAATATTAATTAAGAAATTCATATAGAATGCTCTACTTTTCTTATATGGCTCATCCAGTGAACCAATGAACCCAAAAAATTCAGTGAAGGCATATGCAGATGTCAGACTCACTATTACAATACCTATTATTGCGGCATTTACCAATCCCAAAGCAAAAAGAACCCCCGCGAAGTCTCCTGCAAACGGCTTTATGGCAAGAGCTGCTTTGACACCAGAATCCAGTGTAATGTTATGAATAAAAAGAGTTGACGCTGTTGCCACGATAATAAAAAAGGTAAAAACGTTCGAAATAATTGCACCTAGATACGCTTCAAATTTCGCATACTTTAGTCTACTTGTGGGAACGCTTTTATCTTTCATATAACTTTGAACAAAAAATTGGCCCCAGGGAGTGATGGTTGTACCAAGAACTGCAATAGAAATAAGAAGATACTCATGGGTCAGCATTCCTTTATCTGGTATAAATGTACCCGATATTGCCTGGCCCCAATCTGGCTTACCTTGTATCGCAGAAAATACATATGCAAAGTAAAAAATAATTCCTGTTAAAAAAACTTTTTGACTTTTCTCATACTCGGTCCTGGTAATGAGAAGAAAGCAAAAAATAATGGTAATGATGATAAATGGGATTGATGGAATACCAAGCATTTCACTGGACGTCTTGAGAGCAGCGATATTAGTAATAATTGTGCCAAAGTTGGCGATAAGTAGCGTGATAAAACATAAGAGGGCAGTGCGAACACCAAATTGTTCTCGAATGATATCTCCCAGTCCTCGTCCGGTAACAATGGCGAGCCGCGATCCCATTTCTTGAGTAATTGCATAAAGAACCGTCATGAGAGGTAGGGTAAATAACGCTATGTATCCCAACTGAGCACCCGCTACTGCGTACGTTATTACGCCAGCCCCATCATTTCCTGCCATTGTGGTTATGATCGATGGACCAAGCACAGCAAGAAATACAAATAATCTTGTTCTCCAGTGATGAAAGTTCTCAAGAAACTTAACCATTGGGTTTAATTGAACTGCTAATATCATCAAACATTACTACTCCGAGCAAATGCTTGTCTTTATCTACTACAGGAAGTGCAAATAATTTATATTTGATGAGTTTCTGTAGAGCAACCTGTACTGGAGTAGTTAAGTAAATCACGGTAAGATTTTGTGTCATGAACTTATAGATTGGAGTTTCGGCATTCTGAAGCAAGAGCTGATGAAGATCAAACACTCCCACCAATTGTTTTTCCTTATTTACTACATAAACATAACTGAGCGCATTAAAATCACCAGTTTCACTTTTGATTTTGCTTATGATTTCTTTAACTCTCTGATCTGGTGCAACAGACACAAACTCTGTTGTTAATAAATTACCTATAGGTGTTTTAGACATGGTAATAAGGTAATTAATTTCGTTAAATGTAGCGTCGCTCAACATGCCGTAGATTTTTTCTCTTTTCTTTTTGGATAACGTTGCGAGAATATCTGCGGCTTCCTCTGGATCCATGAGGTGTACTATTTTTGCTGCTTCCTCAGATTCAAGTTGTTTAAAAAGCGCTGTCTGATAGTTGAGGTTTAAATTATTGATAACTTCCGCTGCTTTTTTACGACTTAATACTTTTAGAACTCCTTTTATGTTTTCGACATTGGTCTGTTCAAGATAATCTGCCAGATCCTCAGGGCGTATTTTGTCGAGTTTTGTCTGTTCTTTCTTAATTTTTACGTGACCTCTGGTAAGTTCCAACGCTTGAATGTCTGCCCATGATAAGAATCGTGAAGTAAGTTTGACCCCAAACTTATTGTAGATTCTGGTAATAATGTCTTCTATCCCAATCCATCTTAATATGCCCAAAAATCCAATATCTACTCCGGCAATATATAAACCTGGCTTGTCTTGTATGGCTACATCATTTACACGCACAATTTTGTCTCCTGAGATATCGATGATTTGATTATCAAGAAGATTTTTGGATATAAAAAGTTCGTTTTCTTCTAATTTGGATGTATGAAAGTTTTTTTCAAGATAAATTTCACCATTCAGCCTTTTGACATACTTCACAGAAATAATTGCCGAAGGTTCAGACTGCATTTTGACAACTATTTTCTCAACTGTAGGATTCTCAGATGCCTGAAAAATAACATCGGTCAAAACGCCTACTTGAATATTGTCCTCGGTATATACTTTTTTACCCTTGAGTTCAGAGAAGTAGAGCATGAAATTATTATAGCAGTCTTTGATATAATATATCATTAGGGCGCGTAGTTTAATGGTAAAACACTTCTCTG
>CAYHIW010000053.1:0-3849 GCA_964356745.1 uncultured Gammaproteobacteria bacterium
TCAACAATGACGATCGTATCGTTTGGTACTTGAGAAGCGATTTCTTGTGCGGTTTGGATGTTGCATTGGATCAGTCGACCGTTATATACGCATCCAAGATCTTGGAGGTTGTCAATTCTCCATATTCTAATTCCACTTTGGAGAGTAGAGTAGGGTGGAATGCTGAAAAGATACTGAGTGAGTTGATCAACGTCTGAAGCATACGCGTTGAAGTCAGAGTAGTGACTACTTATAAAAACAATGTCGTAATACGTGTCTGTTTCTAGAGTTGAGGCTGTACTTTGAGTTGCTGCGGCAGGTTGTTGAACTTGAAGCGTTGTTTTATCTGTTTCGCTGGTCGCTCTGGTTGATAGTTGTTGGGAGTATTCTTGAATGTCTAAAATAGTTGAAGTGCCAGTCTGAAGATTGCGCACTCGAAGTTGAGTTGAATCTGTCGTTGGAATTTTAATATAAGCTTCTTGCTCTCTTAGTTTAATCGAGTCATCAACGTTATTTGTTGGCGCACCGGGTTGAGGAGGTGGAGATTGTATTTCAGAAAGAAAATTAAATTTCGTTGAATATGTAACAATGCCGTTTGTCAGCACTTCAAAAACGTATGGATTATTTTTGTCATCAACTTTCGACTTTTTATTAGCAGGAAGAAAACCAAGTATCTTTTTTATTCTTCCGACACGTATGACCCCAGTTTTAGGATCCCGAAGCAACTTAATGAGAAGAATTTCTTTTTTATTTTTTGCTATGGTGGTGCGAAGATCTACGAGTTTATTAGCTCGGCTTGGAGGAGTAGTTGTTTGTCGAAGTCCTACATTACTTACGTAAAGAATAAATCCAGCAAAAATCAAAAAGAAAAAAATAGACGCTGTGATAAGAAGTTTGGAAGGTGCAATCCTTATGTGAGAAAGAGATAGTCTTATATCCTTCATACGAAGATACTACTAATTAAACATCTCCTAAGTACAAATGTCAAGGTAAAGAGCTATAATTAGCTTATGGGGAAGAAGCTCGTATTGGGGATGGTCGCAGTAGCTCTCATTGGTGTTTTTTTCATTCCAAAAAACAGGCTCAACACCTTCAAACAAATAAATCACAGTTCGGAACTGGGTAAGGATCCAGAGCCGGTACAAATTTCGAAAGAATATGTGTTTGTGCCGTATTGGCAAATTACGGATTACGCCCGCCTGCCGGCGAGGCAGGAATTGCAGGGAACAATACCAATTTACTTCGGAGTGAGTGCGGGAAGAAACGGAGTTGATAAAGACGAAGAGGGATATGGACAAATGTCAAATTTCAAAATCCAAATATCAAATAAAGAGCAAAATTCAAATGAGTCAATATTTACCGTCAGAATGCTCAACGCAGAGGAGAATTTGGCAGTACTCGATAGTGAAGAGTCGCAAGAGAAAATCATTCAAGATAGCATTGCAATAGCACAAGAGAACAGTTTTGGCGGAATACTTCTTGATCTTGAGTTCGGCGGAATTCTTCCGATCGACGAAAATCTTCCCAAAAAAATAAACTCTTTTGTCAAAAAATTCAATCAACAATCATCAATCAACAATCAACAATTATTTATCGCTGTTTACGGTGACACATTTTATCGTCAAAGACCATTTGATATCAAAACAATTGCGGAGAATTCTGACGGAATCTTTATCATGGCGTATGATTTTCATAAAAGTAGGGGAGAGCCAGGACCAAACTTTCCTTTAAGCGGAAAAGATACGTATGGGTATGATTTTGAAACAATGATTAGGGATTTTGAAGCAAAAGTAGAACCCGAAAAGATAACTGTTTTATTTGGAATGTATGGATATGACTGGGTGGTTGATGAGAAGAAGAGACCTATTAAACCAGCTGAAGCACTGAGTTTGAATGAAATTCGAAAGAACTACATTGAATCATGTTCGAAAACTAATTGCGTCCAGTTTCGTGACAAAAAAGGATCGGCAGAGTCCGAAGTTAATTATGTAGACGAACAGTCTCGTCTTCATATTATCTGGTACGAAGATGAACGATCGGTTGAAAAGAAGAAGAAGCTCTTAGAGCAAAAAGGAATCGGATCGATTGGCTATTGGGCCTGGGGATATTACTGATCTTGTAACTCGAAACTTGTAGCGTGAAACGTGAAGCGATTGTTATAATTGATTTATTCTGATGAAGTCTATAAAAGATGTTTTAGAAAAATTTAATCCGTTTGAAGATAAATATATTTCGCGTGAGTTTCAATCGTTTGGGGTACACCTCGCTGAAAAACTTGGAGATGAGAGAAGAAAAGCTCTTTACATCAAAATGGCAAAACAGATTCACCGTCCTATGCTTGAAAAAGCATTGAGATTTGTTATTGACTCAAGAGCAAGAAATAAAGCAGCTCTCTTCATGTGGAAATTAAAAGAACTCGGCGCCTTTCCTTCAAAACCCTCAAAAAAGTAACATTAAAAGTTACAAGCTATAAGTTACAAGAACTGAGTTATTTGGCGGGGAAGTCGGGGATTGCAGGCATTTCTCCTGGTGCTGCTGGAGCAGGTGGTGTGGGAGGAGTAACCGGTGGTATAACTGGTTCACTGACTGGTGGAGTTGTCGGGGATGGTGGTGTTGGAAATCCTGGCGAGGCTGGTTCTGGTGCTGGAACAGTTGGTGCTTGTGGTGTGTTTGCTGAAGCATCTGTCTGCATCCTTGTTTGTAAATCTTTAAGTATCGAATTTAATGGATCAGCTGGGACTTGTGCGCTTGGAGCAACTGGTTCAGTTACTGGTGGAGTTGCTGGCATCTCTGGAACTACTGGAGTTACCGGGATTTCTGGAACAACTGGAGCGGGGGTTGGAACTGGATCTGGTGTCGGGACAACAACTGGTTCAGGTGTTGGAACAACCGGTATTTCTGGAACAACGGGTGGTGCAGGAGGTGTTACAGGATCTGGTGTTTGCCCGCCTGTCGGCGAGGCAGGCTGTGATTGAACAACAGGTTGACTCGCACTAAGAACTGAGTCGAACTCAGCTTGTGTGAATCCTTTCAAAACGACAGATTGACCATCGTTTTTGTCAATTTTCGTGACAGGTACTCCTGCAAAGTTATTTCCAACCTGAAGCATTTCATCAAGAAATGCTTTATTTAATTCGACATTTTTCTCTTCAAATGCAATTCCCTTTGATTGTAGATAGGTTTTTTCCTGTTGGCAAAAAGGACAAGTTGAAGTCGTATATATCGTTGCTTTCATAGAATACATTTTATTATGAAAGAAACTTTTTTCAATGTCAAGTGAAACAAAGAAATTTACTGGATTTGTTTCCAGTCGTATCCGGAATTAGAAAGAAGAGAAAGAAGCTGGTAGAAATACGATGGACTAAAGACCATGAAGGTGCTTGGTCGTTCAGGATCAATAGTACGAGCTCTTCTACTTAACGATGAAATAGAACCATTTAACGATGCGATATTCCCCACAATTTTAAGAGGAGATGTGGAATTATTAAACGAAATACTGTTTGCTGCAAATATACCTCGAAGTTCCGTCGGACCGTCGTCGATCGTAAGACTCTGTGCGATAATCGTTACGTATCCATTGATAGGTTTAAAGTCCGCGCTAATTATTGCCGAACCGTCAATAAAAAGAACAACTTTTTTGTCGTCAAAAAAACTATCATCAAGCGTTAGTGGAGTTAATGGTTTTATGCTGTAGAGCCCATCGCCTGTTATCGATCCCAAATTGGGTATGAGTGGAACATCTTTGCCGCTTTGAATATTTGCACGAACTTGGTCAAATGTTGTTGTCGATCTGGTGTATCCGAAGTTTTTCCATCCCTTTGGTGATACGTCGGCGACATTTGCCAGGGATGGGGTAGAAGGAGAAGTAAA
>CAYHIW010000054.1:0-3812 GCA_964356745.1 uncultured Gammaproteobacteria bacterium
AATGGCTTCCCTTATCATCTCAGCGGCTATGCCCTCCACCTTCTGGTCCGAGATCGACGATATACTGAGCATTTCGTATAACATCTAGATTGTGCTCGATAACCACCACTGTATTCCCCTTATCAACAAGAGCGTGAAGAGTTGAAAGTAGCTTGTCAATATCATAAAAATGTAATCCTGTAGTTGGCTCATCAAGAATGTACAACGTTCGTCCTGAGTCACGTTTAGAAAGTTCATGAGCCAATTTGATTCTTTGCGCTTCTCCTCCAGAGAACGTAGGAGCTGGTTGACCCAATTTCACATACCCCAACCCAACGTGCTTTAAAAAGTTCAACTTTTGAAATATCGAAAAGTGATTGCTAAAAAAGTCAGTCGCCTCGTCAATTGTCATTTCAAGAATATCAAAAATAGTTTTTTCCTTGTACTTAACTTCGAGTGTTTCCTTGTTATAACGCATACCATCACACACGTCACATTTAATATATACATCAGAAAGAAACTGCATCTCAATTTTTATAAGTCCTGCACCTTGACACTTTTCACATCGACCACCTTTTAAGTTAAAAGAAAATCTTCCTTTTTTATAACCTCGTACTTTTGCATCTTGAGTTTGAGCAAAAAGATCTCTTACGTCGTCAAATAGTCCTACATATGTTGAGGGGTTTGAACGAGGAGTCCTTCCTATTGGAGATTGATCAACTAAATAAACTCGGTCAAGGTATTGAAAGCCTTCTAGTCTTGTGAAGTCTCCAACGGTATCTGGGAAATGTCCATCAATATGGTATTTAAGAGCCGGATAAAGTGTATCAACGATCAAAGTTGATTTACCAGAACCAGACACGCCGGTAACTACTACAAAATTTCCCAGTGGTAGATGCATGGTGACATCCTTAAGATTGTACTGTGACGCTCCTTTTAAAACAATTTCTCCGCCTGTTTTTACTAATGACCTTGTTGACTGCTGAATTCTCTTTTTTTTCGAGAGATACTGTCCTGTTAATGACTTTTTACTCTTGGTAATTTCTTTAAGATCACCCTCAAAAATAACATGACCGCCATGTTTACCTGCAAATGGACCAAGCTCTACTAAATAGTCTGCAGACTCAATTGTTTCTTTATCGTGTTCTACCACGATTAATGTATTTCCTAAGTCCTTTAAGTTACGGAGCGTCTGAATAAGAGCGCTCACGTCTCTTGGGTGTAAACCAATTGACGGTTCATCTAGCACATAAAGAACTCCTGTTAAACCCGTTCCAATTTGAGAAGCCAGTCTAATTCGTTGCATTTCCCCTCCCGAAAGGGATTTTGCCGATCTCGAAACGGTGAGATAGGACAATCCCACGTTGATCAAGAAATTCAGTCTCGTATTGATTTCTCTTAAAATTCCTTTAGCGATGATTGATTCGTAATTATTTAAAGTATCAAATAACTTTTTAGTAAATGTATTGACAAGATCGTCAATGGACATTTCAGAAAGATCAGAAATATTCTTTTCTTTTATGGTTACCGCAAGAATTTCTTTTTTAAGCCTCTTTCCCTTGCAACTTTCACACGTTTCCTCCCTGATATACTTGTAGACGTCATACATGTCTGACCCTCCCTCGCGTTGAAAGAACTTTCTTTCTAACTCGGCAATCACTCCGTCAAATTTTGACTCAAACGAAGTATGTTTTCCTTGACGATTCTCACCTGTTACGCGATACGTATTTTTTGTCCCATAAAGTACAATATCAAGAGCTCCTTTGTTCAAATTTTTTACCGCCACATCTAAGTTCACACCTTCTTTAATAAGCGCCGTCTTGAGAAGTCGTATGTACCATGTGTCAAGAAATATGACTTTGTTAAACGGAAGTATTGCTCCTTCATTTATTGAAAGTCTTTGATTTATGATGCTATCAGCATCGACCTTGTAGACGTGTCCTATTCCTTTACATTCTATGCAAGCACCAAAAGGTGAATTAAAAGAGAACATGCGCGGTTCCAATTCTGGCAAGCTGAGTCCACAGTTTGGGCAAGAAAACTTTTCTGAGAATAGATAATCTTCTATGTGATTTAGTACCATAAGTCCGTCAGATAACTGAGAGCTCTGCTCAATATCCGTCGCAAGTCTTTTTTTTAAATTAGAAACAAAGTTGGGTGATTTTAAATCGGCGTGCCCTGCAGAAATGATATCGATTTCTACATCGATATCGTGTTTATTAGTTTTGATAAGTGAGATGTTTGATTGAATAGGTAATTTTTTACCGTCAACTCGGGTGTTGATATATCCTTTTGATAGAATATTTTCAAGCAGGTCTTTAAATTCGCCTTTCTTTTGACGTACAATAGGCGAGTAAATTCGAAATTCTTGAGGTTTTAGTTTATTTTTTTGCGTTATCTTTACCATTTCTTGATACGCATTTTCAACAATTTCATCAATTGTTAGTTTTCTAATTTCAATTTTGCAGTTCGGGCAATGAGGATGCCCAATTCTTGCATACAAAAGTCTCAGATAATCGTATATCTCAGTAATGGTACCCACGGTAGAGCGAGGATTATGGGATGTTGTTTTTTGGTCTATTGAGATTGCTGGTGAGAGACCTTCAATGGTATCTACATCCGGCTTGTTCATAATACCCAGAAACTGACGCGCATAAGCAGAAAGAGACTCTACATATCGTCTCTGTCCTTCTGCATAAATTGTGTCAAATGCAAGAGAAGATTTACCCGATCCGGATACTCCCGTAAAAACAACAAATTTATTTTTTGGAATCTCAAGATTGATATTTTTTAAGTTATGTTCTCGTGCTCCACGAACCGTAATTTTATCTATCATGATTAATAATCCTTAAACTCCTTAACTTTGTCCCGCAACAGAATTGCTAACTCAAAATTCATCATCTCTGCTTGATGCTTCATTTCTCTTTCAAGCTTTTTAATGGTTTTCTTGCGATCGTACACCGTCATCCCGTCGGGCTTAATATCAGAAACATAGGTAGAATTGTTGGAATTGTTGATTTTATCCAAAAGATCAACTTCAGCTATTTGATTCACTATTTGTTCGCGGATTGGTTTATAAATTGTCTTTGGATCTATATTGTGTGTTTTGTTATATTCAATTTGATAATCTCTGCGTCTGTCAATTTCAGCAATCGCTTCCTTGATAGATTTAGTTAAAACATCCGCGTACAATATTACTTCCCCACCAATATTTCGAGCCGCTCTTCCCATGGTCTGAATGAGAGCGGTCTTTGATCGTAAAAAACCTTCTTTATCTGCGTCAAGAATTGCTACTACGGTAACCTCTGGGAGATCGATACCTTCACGAAGAAGATTTACTCCAATCAGTACGTCAAATTCATTTTTTCGCAATTTCTCAAGAACGGTAGATCGCTCCAGCGTAACGATGTCTGAGTGTAGATACTCAGCGCGAACATTTTTTTCCTTAAAAAAAGTTGTAAGATCCTCTGCAATCTTCTTTGTAAGAGTTGTTACGAGAATCTTTTCTCCGTTTGGGGTACGCTTCTGAATTTCTTCGATCAAATCCATGACCTCGGACTTGGCTGGACGAATCGTAATCTTTGGATCAATTATTCCTGTTGGTCGAATCAATTGTTGGGCTACTGCATTTTTACCACCTTCATTTGCTTTATCCAGCTCCCACTGGTTTGGAGTTGCCGAAACATAGATTATTTTTTCTGGAATTTTGTAGAACTCATCAAACTTTAGAGGCCTGTTATCATAGGCTGATTCTAGTCTAAAACCAAACTCGATAAGCGTCTTCTTCCGAGCATGATCTCCGTTAAACATACCTCTTATCTGAGGAACAGAGA
>CAYHIW010000055.1:0-3728 GCA_964356745.1 uncultured Gammaproteobacteria bacterium
TTACAATATTCTAGATTTTCACCATATCCAATTCCTATTATTTGAAATTCAGGATATAACTCAATAAGATGCTCATGATGTACACATCCTACGTCAATTATGTATTTGCTACCTAATTTCTGTGCCATAAATTTTGCAAATTCATACACATACGGTTGATCATAAATAATATATTTTTCAGTAAAACCATTTACTTCTATTTCTTTTTTTAAATTTATTTGATAATTCTTTTTTATGAAAAAATTCTCCGTAATTTTGGGCTCAAAACCGCGGAAAGTCTCGTGCATCATTCTTTTCAGAAGCTAAAAGATACGTATGGATCCGATTATACAAGCTATTTTCTAGAAATAATTCCTGATGGAATCATGGATAAAGAGCGCTATGGTTATCTTTCGCGTGAGGAGTTAGAGCGAAGAGTGGTCGAAATCACCCAATCAGAACGAGATAAACGTAAACTTGCAGAACACCTGACAAAACAACTTGAACAAAAGATTAGAGAGGTTGACATGCAGAAAAATGAAATAACTCATCTTCTTGCAGAGTCCCAAAATTTAGAAGAGAAATTAAAAGATGAGACGAGTCAACTTAACTCCATCGTTGAGTCAATGGGAGAAGGTCTTCTGGTTGTGGATCTTGCACACAAAATTACTCTCATTAACCCCGCAGCTCAGACGCTTTTGGGAGTTGAAGCAAAAGATGTAATTGGAAAAAGGTGGTCTGATATCGTTACTGCATATGACGAAAAAGGGAATAAAATACCCCTTCAGGAGAGGTCGTTTGCAAAGTCAGTACACAAGAATAATATTATCGTAACTAATGTTGACGCAAACCATTATTACAAGTCTTATTCTGGGAAAATATTTCCTGTTGCCTCAACGACAACCCCACTTGTTACAGACAATATGATTGTCGGTGCAGTTAAAGTATTTCAAGATATTTCACAAGAAAAGGAATCAAAGACAACAATCCGAAAGGAAGTTGAGCGCCAGACAAAAGAACTTCGTTTACAACAAGCCAGGATTTTCGCTTCGCTTAATAGCGTTGAACAGGGATTTATCATAACAGATACAAAAGCTACGGTTTTATTCACAAACCAACCCTTATCTAAGATAATGAAAATGCCTCAAAGAAAGTGGTCCTTTGAGGATCTGTGCATGCAGCTTAAAGATACGTTAGATATCGTTGAGTTTTATCACAGGTGTATGAACGAGAAACAGGCATTTGTTCTTAAAGACTTGATATATCAAGCACGGAAACTACGAATGTTTTTTACTCCTATATATCTTGATGAGCAAAACAAATCTCTCATTGGTGTGGTAATTGTTGTTGAAGAAGAGATTTCCACTTGAAAAGAAGAAAAATAAGTACTATTATTTCTTGAATTATGAATAAGCTATTAGTTCCTGTATTGTTGATCGTTGCGGTGCTTGGGATATATGGAAGTTATTATTTCTTCAAGCAGAATCAAGAATCTCAAAACCTTCTTAAAAATCCTTCAGAAATTAACGCAGTTCAATCCAAAGAAATTCTTGCCAAAGTTGAGAAACTTCTTATATTACCAAAAGATGAGAATCCAACCATTGTAAGCGTGGTTGATAAGTCAAAATTAAAGGGACAGAAGTTTTTTGAAAAAGCAGAAAATGGTGACAAGGTAATTATTTTTCTTAAAGCAAAAAAAGCAATTCTCTATAGACCAAGCTCTAATAAAATTGTTGATGTAGCTGGTGTTAATATCGAGAAAACTCAAGAGCAGGCAACGCCAAGTGGAACTGTTAAGCCAACTGTAGCGGTTGAGGAAGAAGTGCCAACTCCAACAAAGAAATCCTCAATAACACCTTCGCCTACGGAAAAACCCTAAGCTGAATTTAATTCACGGAGTGAATTATTAGGTTGTCTTCGGTCACGACATTGATTGGACCAAAATCAAGAGGATTGTCTTCGTATCCCTCACGGACCATGAATGAGTATGTATATTGCTTTATATCTCCTTTTTTTATTTGAAGCCGCCAGATGAGTTGTTGTGACGATGAAGTGTATTTGTTTACTTCGTTAATAAGTTTTAAAGGGTTAACCTTTCCATAATACCCATTCAACTTATCATTTTCATTGGGTAGGATGCCAAGATGCAGGTGTGGACCGGTTGATAGGCCGGTATTTCCCGATATTGCAACAACATCACCTTTGGTAATTCGTTGTCCAAGGGTTACTGCGAGAGTGTTAAGATGACCATAAAAACTGCGTCCCCATAAATGTTGAATTACAACGGTATTCCCATACTTACCATCTTCTGGAATCGGGATAACAATTCCATCGTCGACAGCAAGAATAAGTGTTTTTTCAGGCATGACAAAATCAACACCGTCATGGGCTATGACGCCAAACTTTCGATAACCTTCATTAAGATGTTCATCATCAGGCTTATCTCCAAATTGAAGCGTAATAGGGTATGGCTTATCAAATGGATACCGTAAGCGAACGTGATTTCTTAATACGAATTGTTGAGTTACGTTTTGGTTTGGATTTTCTGGAATTAGGTAGAGTGGAATTTCTTGAGAAATAAATCCATCGAAATCCGTCTGGGACGTAACCGTAATGTCAAAGGTTTGTTTACCAGACTCATTTGACTTTGAGAGGGACGTCGTTACATTAAAAGCTTCACTGGTATTTGATATTTGGTATTTGGTATTTGGTATTTGCGATTTAGTATTTATCTCAGCTGTTACCGGACTTTGAGTTGGAATTTTAAGGTAGGATAGGGTAGCGATATAGAAAAAAAAGTAGATCGCGATTACCTTGTGAAGTTTTCTCATTGAGGACACAATCACTTCATTATTTGCTCTTCAGCACGTGTGTATGAGGTGATTTCATCTTTGGAAAACCAGAGGGGGATTTCGTACTCCGCCTCTTCCAGATTACCAGAGGCATGAATTAAGTTTTTAATTGCGCGTTTTCCCGTATTTGCAAGATAAGAAGAGTCAAAAGAATAGTCTCCTCGTATGGTGCCTGGTGCAGAAACTGATGGAAGCGTGTGACCGGCCATTTTGCGAACAAGCTCTACTGCATGGGGTCCTTCAAAGACTGCGGCAAAGACAGGGCCGGAGCTAATATAATCCAGAAGCCAGATACGTACCATGTCACCAATTTCTTTAGGATCATCAGTTCCAAGTAGTTCTTTTGCGTCCACTTCTAGTGCTTGATAGTTTTCGAGTGTCTTGTGTCCGATAAGTTTGAGCCACTCTTCGCGGTCACCCGGATAATGTTTTTCCGCGAGTTCTTTTGATACTTTGAGCATTTTTGAAGCCACGAGTTTAAGTCCGACTCGTTCAAAACGGCGGAGAATTTCGCCGGTGAGACCTCTTACTACGGCGTCTGGTTTGAGTACGATAAGTGTTTGTTCCATTAGTCTAATGATATCAAATAATTTGTTAAATGGCTATATTGTTAAATTGTTAGTTGAAGATCCAATAATTAAATTTAATATCTGACGGTTGAGGATTGACAATTTCTGCTTTGAATGAATTTCCGTCATCGAGTTGCGTGACAGATACCATTGAATTGCTTTGAGTTTTTAAAGTTGTGAGAACTTGCGAGGAAGAGGTTATGCTTCCCGTATTTACTACCACCTCGGTTGATCCAGCAGGAATAATCGCTTCACCGAGGACTTTATTTTGTCCATCACTCGTATCAATCTCAATCTTTTTAGCCTTGATGTTTTCTTTGACCGTAAG
>CAYHIW010000056.1:0-3728 GCA_964356745.1 uncultured Gammaproteobacteria bacterium
TTAACTATGTCTTTTAAGTTCATGGTTAATTGCTAATTGTTAATTGTCGGAGGAGCGTTACGATTGATTGTACTCCCCAACCGGTTGCTCCTTTGGGCAACATACCCACAGGCTCTGATCGATATGCGGGTCCTGCAATATCGATATGAATCCATGGCGTCTTCTCGACAAACTCAGATAGAAATAATGCTGCTGTTATTGCTCCTGCAGATCTTCCTTTTCCAATATTTTTCAAGTCAGTTATGTCGCCTTTCATTTGCTTAAGATACGGCTTGTGAAGTGGCAATCTCCAGTATTCTTCACCCTCTTGAGAGGCGCTAGTTCCGAACTGGTCAAAAAAATTCTCATCGTTGGCAAAAACACCCGCAAAATCATATCCAAGCGCAACCATACAAGCACCTGTTAATGTTGCGAGATCTACAACGTAGTCTACTCCTAATTTTATTTCTGCGTATGAAAGTGCGTCTGCTAATGTCAATCTGCCTTCTGCGTCCGTGTTAAGTATCTCTATGGTTTTTTTATTGAGGGCTTGTGCAATATCTCCTGGTCGAGTTGCATTTCCAGAGATCATGTTTTCACATGCGGGAAGAATTCCATAGACTTCCATATTGGTAAGTTGATCATTTTGAGATAGGATTTGAAATAATCCAAGTACCACTCCTCCTCCAGCCATATCAATCTTCATATCAAGCATTGCGTCCCATGGCTTTAGCGACAATCCTCCCGAGTCAAACACAACTGTTTTACCAATAACTGCAATTTTCTTGGCGCCCTTTTTACCTTTCTTATGAAGAATAATAAATTTGGGTTCTTGGGAGCTGCCTTTGGCTACCGCAAGATACGATCCCATTCCAAGCGCTTCACATTCCTTTTTTCCTAAAATAGTCGCGGTAATCGTTCCTTTAGACTGATCTGCGATAGTCCGAGCTGTCTTTACCATTGATTCGATGTTTGTATGCGAGGCGGGATCGTTTACCAAATCTCTCGTGAGGATTACCCCCTCTGCAATAGAGACTCCTTCTTCCGCTCCTTTTTTGAATTCGGATTCTTTAAATGAAGTATTAACTATGTTAACTTCTGTAACCCCGGAGTATTTTTTCTTACCATCTTCATTTTTATACTTTGTAAATGAGTAGTTGCCAAGAATTGCTCCAAGCGCAACATTTTTTCCCGATTCAAAATCATCAAGAGGTAATTTCTCCAAGACTAAATCGACTAATTGTATTTTATTGCTGCGGCAAGTACGGACTGCGTGTGCGACTACATTTTTCAAAAGTGAAGAAATGGATTTTGATTCTTTACCCAGCCCGACAACACATACGACATCATCGTCTTGCTCAATGAATACTGTCTCATACAACTTCCCTTTAAACTCCTTTTTGTCAAGTTTTTTTGAGATAAACGAAGGCAGCGCTGTGTATTTTTGGCCTTCCAGTAAAAAGTAGACTTTGGCTGCGTTTATTGTCGTTTTCTTATTAAGGGTAATTGCAGCGATCATACCCCATGATAATCCTGAGGCTCCAATTCGTCAACCCCAATGTTATATAATATGTTCAGGGCGTGTGTTGGAATGGTAGACAAGCGAGTCTCAAAAACTCGTGGCGTGTAAACGCCGTGTGGGTTCGAGTCCCACCTCGCCCACCAATGAATTTACAGACAGTCTTTTTTGCTGGCTTTTATGATATTCTTTGCGTATGAGTCAGTCTGCTATAAAAATCATATTTTTGTCAGTGGCAATACTCTTAAGCGTCGCTAATTTTAGCAATATCCAGAATAGAAAACTTCCACTTCACACCTTGCATAAATCTACTAATTGTGTTGGCTTAGATGTATATTTCTTATGGAGTGTTATTATTCTCGATAATAAGAAATTTGGAGATCGTGGATGTGAATTTAAAATTGACAATGCTAATTTTATGGCTAAAGATAGTAAAAGTTACAATTTTATGCTAAGAAAAATATCATCTTCGGATCCATTTTATATAGGCTTTTTGAGATTTGACTCAGTTGAGTCATTTATAGATGAAGCACCACAACTAAATAATTATGCAGGTAGCAATCAAATGTACATTAATAATAGAAATGTATCCATTGTTTATTTATCTAACAAAGATGGGAAAAATGGTTATGCTTATGCGCCTACCACTCAAGAAGGCGCCAATTCTTATATGTTCGTCTTTCATATAACTGATAATACTCATGAAAACGAATTATTAGTTAAAACGATAAGTAGCATTAGATGGCTCCAATGATCCAAAATCAGTCAAATTCCAACTTTTCACGCGCGTTTTTGGCCAAGACTTATTTCTGGTTAGCTATACAATTATTAATCACTTTTAACATTTCCGCATACATTGCTTACGATCAGCGTATCGGTGAAATGTTGTACTTAGGACATTTTGGAAACTTAAAAGTACCAAGCCCCATCCTGATCTTACTTTTCCTATCCGTAATCGCTATTATCATATCTAGCTTCAGAAGAAGTGTTGATAATATGTTTGAGCATCTTTATCTGAAGGCTGTTCTATCTATTACTTTGGTAGGAATTTTTACCTCGATATTTTGGTATACATATGACAATTCAAGTATTTTGCACATTCTAGGCTTAACATGTCTCATGTTTGCGATTCTCAGCGTGGTATCTGTCATATTCACAAGAATGGCTTTAAAATTTGCATACATTTCTAGCTATTTGTTAACAATATTGTTTTGGATGATTTATACAAACTTCTTGATTATAAAAACGTCCTCATTTAGCCTAGCGGTTACACTATTTGGAGTGTTAGTTTTTTCGGTGGTTATTTTTACTGATACCGCAATATATAAGTATATTTATCAACGCGTCAAAGAAGAAGATCGAGAAAAGTTTGCATTCATGGCAGCAAGCGGCCTCTATTGGAACTTTGTAAACATATTCGTACGGTTACTAAACATATTTGGCTCAAAGAAAAAGTAAACTAGCCAAAATCACTATCTCTGTTCAAAATGCATATTTTATTCTTCTTAATCGTCATCTTTTTAATTACAATCTATTCTTTTCTTTCGCGGAGGATTTCACCGGTTCCGTATTTTCCTTCAAACAAACAAGATCTGCCTAAGATTCTTCAAAGTCTCAAATTGAGAAATAGTCAGACGGTAATTGATCTTGGAGCTGGAGATGGACTCGTCATTTTTGAAGCAGCACACAAAGCTCAAGAAAAAAAACTAAACACGCAATTTATTGCGATAGAATTAAATCCCGTTCTTGTCTCTCTACTCTACATTCAAAAACTATTTCATCCCAATGGAAAAAACATAACAATCCTCTGGGCCAATATGTTCAAGCTGAACGTTTCAATCATTCAGCCATTTGACAATTTAACATTCTACGCCTACATCTCCCCTTGGTATCTCAAACCCTTATTTCTATCAATCAAAGAACAAATGAAATCTTTTGAACTTATTACTTACTTTTACCCACTCCCAAAAGAAACGTTAAAACCAATAAAAATAAGCGTTGGAAAAAATAGAATATTCTCTTACTCACAGACTGCTTGACACCGTGCTCTAGATTCTATTACAATTTCGTACATGGCAGAATCAGGAGGAGAATTAAAACCACCACGAACACGCCCAGCGAACCGAGAATTGGAACATGCCGCACGATTCTCACGTCATACGAATTTCGAAAAAACAAGAATGACGCGGAGACAGAAATTTATAACGCGGCTTGTAGCACCCGCTATTCT
>CAYHIW010000057.1:0-3561 GCA_964356745.1 uncultured Gammaproteobacteria bacterium
TAATACATTTGATACCCTCTACCTTTTTCTCATGCCGGAGCTTCTTGATAAACTGAGGACAAAGTTTGAAAAAGAACATAAACAAAATGCTTTATTTATTTCTCATGGATTTAAAATAGACGCTTGGAAGAAATCGCTTATTAAAACACTTCCAGGAAAACAATTCTCAACATTTTACTATCGTCTAAAATAATATGAAGAAACGAAAAAATAAGATTTGGGTGGGTGCTTTTGTCGTTCTCATTCTTCTCAACGCTCTTATCATGTTTAGATTTATCGGACATACGCGCCGCGTACAACAAGTACAAACACTTCTTGCAGAGATTGGTCAAGAACTACCGGCGGTCATTCTACCTCCCGGAGGATTTCGGAAGGGATACAAAACTGCAGACAATAGAGTGGCAAACCTAAAAGCATTTTTGAGAAAATACAACTCTCCACTTTATGATCATGCAGATACCATCGTTGAAGTGTCAGACAAATACGAATTTGACTATCGATTACTCCCTGCAATCGCCATGCAAGAATCTGGTTTATGTCGTGTAATCCCACCAGAATCACATAACTGCTGGGGGTGGGGGATATACGGAAACACTGTTACTCGTTTTGCTTCGTATCCAGAAGCGCTTGACACTGTTGGACGCGGACTTCGAAAGAATTATCTTGACAAAGGACTGGTTACTGCAACACAAATTATGGAAAAGTACACACCTTCGTCAAATGGTAGTTGGGCTCGTGCGGTGAATAATTTTATTGAAGCAATAGGGTACTAGGTTATTGGACGTTTCTGGTGATCTGAAGTTCTTGCGATAGAGAATACTGCGTTCCCATTTGTTTTGATCGGCCCGCAAAAAGCGATCCTCTTTTTTTCTTTTTACTCATCATTGCCTGAAGCCAGGTATTTGAATCTCCGATTTTTTCTCGAACAGTTCGAAGTATCGAAAGAATTAATTCTAAAAAGCGCACGTGATAAACTCCTGGTTTTTCAGAAAATTCATTTATGGTAAGATTGTGAACGTCTTTTACTTCGTTTAAAAGCGATTTGTTATCTCTTTTTAAAGATTCAACTTCACGATGAATCTGTTCTAGAATTGCTTTTATCTCTTCTTTTACGGTTACTTGTTCGTGATGTTCGTTGCGATCGAATAGTTTCTTTGGTTGTTCCTTATTTTGTTCTACTTGAGTTTGTTCAGACTCACTATACTGACCTGTTAATTGCTCAAGCATTCCAGCACCCATTCTACCCATCTCGGAGACTGTTTGTTTTGCTGCGCCAGCACCCAACTCTCGAAGCACTTCAAGAGGGTTTTTCTGGATCTGAGAAGATTTTTTTTGCTGCGTTGCAGCCTTCTGTTGCATAGGTCTATGTTACTACAGGACACTCAAATTTACAATCCCAAAAGGTAGTCTAACACCTTCTGCTTTCGAAGTATCATAGCATAAAAATAGGCGTTTTGTTGAGCGGTAGCTTTTTCCTTTTCATCAGTAATTGAGCCAAAAATCTTTTCTAGTTCTTCGTTCTCAACATTGATTTCTTCTTTGTCGGCAATTTCGTTGAGGATAAACTCGATTTTATAAGTATTCTCAATATCTTTGGTAAAAGAAGCTCGAAGATCCTCCATGGTTGTATTTTTAGACTTTAAGTAGGCGTCCATTGTCATCCCTATCTTTTGCACATCATCCAAAAGTTTGGCAAGTCTATTATTAAGTTCTTCTTCAATAATCATTTCTGAGAACTCAATCGTTACTGTTTTCATAAGCTCATCAAGAACTGAGTTGAGCATTTGCTGTTGTTCTTGTGCTTTTTTTTGCTCCTGGAGTTTTGGATCTTCACCTTCAGATTCCTTGCCCGGAACCCAGATATCTGCAGATTTTTTACTTCCTTTTACTTTTTTTATTTTTTCTTTGTAGTCTCCCAACTGTATTTCTGGCTTTTCTGCAAGAATGATCTTAAGCTCCCAGTCTTCATTATCTTTGGCCTTCATGAGCTCGATACGAGGATTTACAATCGGTTTATATCCTTCCTTTTTTAGAATTTCTTCGTAGATTTTAGGAAGAAAATCATGCATCATTCGTTGATAAACAGTCTCTTTTTTGAGGTGTTTTTCGGCAATCTGCTCAGGAACATTTCCCTTGCGAAACCCTTCGACGGCAAGTTCTTTTTGAAGTGCGATAAACGCAACCTTGTATTCTTTGGCAACTGCGTCTTTTGAGATAATAACTTCTATCTCAATGGTATTTTTAGGAAGCCTCTTAGTTTTGTGAGTAAACATCTTATAATTCTATAGCAAAATTGCTAGAATTCAATTGCTTTTCCTCTTCATCCCTAAACTGAGCCATAAAGCTTCTCACACGCACAGCCCACGTTTTAGACTCGGCATATTTACTACCAATCTGCTCAATAGAAGCACCTTTCTCACCGATATAGTTATCTTTAAGACCCTGTCCTACGGTACGAATAGCTTCATCCCAGTCAGAAAACTCAATATACCCACCACCCCAACCAAAGGGATTGTACGTAGAAGGAGCAATAAACTGACCAAAACTCGACTCAAGACCAGCGATAGACGGTAATAGGTAACAGTCAAGCTTGTTATCTGTACACATTTGAATAAAGGTATCGGTTGATGTTAAAAGGGGAGAATTACGCTTCGCAAGCATAGAAATAATAGCTCTTTTTTTAGCCATAAAAGCCTTAGATTCCTGCTTATAGGATACTTTATTATATCGAATACCTCTCGAATATGAGGTGATATCAGCAGAGTCACCAGCCATACGTTCTTGGGCGGCAACTAAGCCTGTATTGAAGATGAGAAATAATATGACAAAAAGTTTTTTAATCATATTTCTTCCCAATAAAAAAGATCCTAAAGCTTTTGGACAATGTCTAAAAACCTTAAGATCTAATTAGTATTATAGTAGATAACTATAGGTATGTCAAGGGGTATTGCAATAACACTTATAGTATTATTGATATAGTTTGATGTAGTAGTTAGCTTTGGTAAATAGATTTTCGTAGAGCGTGTGTTTTTGACATGCTTTTTGAAGTTCGATTGTATCTGCCGAAGAAGGCTCTGTAAGTTCGTTTGTTCTCTCATACATTACCGCTCGTTTGTCCGCCACATGATCCATGCCTAATGAGTGACCAAACTCGTGTGCAAGTGTGTGAACGAGTTCTTTTTTGCTGTTTTGGAAGTAGATTGTGATTGTTCCTTCCCGAGGATCAAACAATCCTTGTTCTGGTTTCCCCACTAGTACAGTATTAAAATTACTCACGGAACTGTTGAGAACACCTACGTCTACATTAAACTCATCGACTGACTGATTGAGTCTTCGAGCTTCTGCATTGAGCGCTTGAGCTTCAGCTTGAAGATCTCCCTGCTCTTCTTGGAGCTTTTCAAACTCTTCTTTGGTTGCTCCACCTTGACTATTCGAGTCTTCAACACGAGCGTTAAATTCAGCAAGTTTCTTCTTAAATGAACCTGAACGTGCTTCAAACCGATCCAGATCACTCTGCAGAGCAGATTCTTCTTGTGAAACCTGTTGTTTTTTGGCATTAAT
>CAYHIW010000058.1:0-3530 GCA_964356745.1 uncultured Gammaproteobacteria bacterium
TTGCTGCTTTTGCCAATATAGCAGCTGAGCGATATTATTGTGATGGAATAGAGGATGACCCATAACATGTTATGATTGATTTTTGGGAAATTTGGAATGAGGGAAATATTTCCTGGGGATGGAGTCCCAAGGCTGACGTTTCTGCATATACAAGATTGCTTAAATTAACAACGCCAGTTATTAAACAGGCAAATTCTTCAGCATACATCCTGACTACGGGTCTTGCTCCCGCATCAACAAGCCAATCTAACTATAAACCAACTGACTTTTTAAAAGGAATTTATCAGAACGGAGGAAAAGATTATTTTGATGGTGTTGCTATGCATCCATATTCTTCTGGAATGTATCCCGATCATCAAGCAACGTGGAATGCATGGCAACAAATGGATAATACGTTTGGTGGAACTCAAGATAGTTTGCGAAGCGTTATGATCACAAACGGAGACGAAGCTAAAAAAATCTGGGCAACTGAGTATGGAATTCCTACGGGAGGGACTGACGATAAGTCGGTGAGTCAATCAGAGCAAGCGCTCATTTTAAAAAAAGCATTTGAGCTTTGGAAAACATATCCATGGGCTGCGGTTTTAACATGGTACAACTATAAAGATGTTAATACGGGAGGGTCAAGTATTCATGATAATTATGGTTTAACGAAAACAGATGGCACTCCCAAAGAATCATTGGCTATGTACCGTCAACTAATGAGCGATTTTAGCATAAGTCCAACGGCAACAATCGCTCCAACCGGTAAAGATACCCCAACCCCACTTCCTCCTCCACCTTCCCCAACACCAACAATACGTCCAACAAATACCCCAACCCCACTTCCTCCTCCACCTTCCCCAACACGTACACCTACACCCACGCCAATCCCTCCAACACCAACAAGAACCCCAACTCCAACCCCAACGCCATTACCACCTCCTCCAACCGCAACCCCCACACCCACACAAACACCACAACCACAAGGAGTAGGTCTCTTAGGATCTTATTATCGTAACTCCGACTTTACATTAGTTAAGTATCAAAGAATGCCGTATCAAAGAATTGATTCTATGGTTGATTTTAACTGGGAATATGGATCACCAGTTGGAGTAAACGGAACAAATTCGTTTGCAGTTAGATGGACGGGATTTATTACAATCAAAACTCCTGGAGCATACTTATTTTATACGCGAGCTGATGACGGAACTCGTCTAAGAGTTAATAACAAATTAATAGTGGATGACTGGGGTGATCATAGCGCAAGAGAAAAAGCAGGTGTTTTTAACTTTACCAGTCCTGGTAAATACCCAATTAGTCTAGAGTATTATGAAAATAAGGGACTTGCTACGGTGAAACTTCTTTGGGAGGGTCCTGGTATTTCAAAAACAGTAATACCAAAAAACGTATTGAACCCTCTATAAACCATGCAAGGCAAGCATGCATTTGTAACCACTAAAATTTATCTCATAATTTCATTATTTGTATTTTTAGTCATTTCCAGCTTTATTTTCTTTTTTAATAAATACCTTTCCAATTCACAAATTTATGTAACTGCTCCGCAAACTGCTGTGAAAGCTGATGAAATAGTAGTTGGTCCAGATACTATAACCGATACAGCTTATCCATATAATCAGGATTCAATTTTCGTATCTACTCCCACTAATACTCCGCCTGGAAATGACTCAAATCCAGGTACTGAAACTGCACCTGTTGCTACTTTGAAGAAAGCGATGACGCTTGTTTCTTATCCTACACCAGGTACACAAAATAAATTAATTGTTATGCGAAATGGGACGTATCGAGAAAGTCTTGATTCGGGGAACATGAATAAAAGAGTAACAATACAACCCTATCCGCATGAAAAAGTTTGGTTTAATGGAACGATGTTGATAGGAGATGATCCAAACGATCCAAACGACCCTATTGAATTTTGGAATCAATCAGGATCTGCATGGTCAACCTCATGGACTAATAAAATTTGTCCAGATAATACACCCGTTGGCTCTCCCCTTAAATTTCCATGTTTTGATCCTGTGCAAATTGATCCGGCATATCCTATGGCAGGTCGTCCTGAGATGGTATTTTTTGATGGTCAGCCTAAACGTCAGGTGGGAATTTTAGGTCCATCACCACGTTATGAAGTGACATGTGATCCTGCTTCCGTTGTACCTGGTACATTTTGTATTGATCATGTTCAAAACAAACTGTATGTTGGAGATAATCCTCAGGGACATATAGTTGAATCTACCATACATACTCACGCTCTTATTATTAGCGCCTCTTCAGCTATTGGAACCGTTATTAAAGGAGTTGGATTTACAAAGTATGGTTCGTTGAGTTCATTTTCAAACAAACCATCAATGGTAATCTTGACGATCGACACCTCATCGGCAACTCCAGTTGTAACCATGGAAAATAACACTTTTTCATGGGCAGCAGCAGGAGGACTTACCATATCACGTTCTAATTATTTTGTGAAAGGTAATCTTTTTATTAATAATGGGTTTAATGGACTTCATGGATTTAGAGGTAACGGTACAGTTATAGATGGGAATATATTGATAGGGAATAACTATGAGCGTTTTTGTTGGAGGACTTCAACTGACTGTATTGGAAATATTTCGGTTGCTGGTGCAAAAATTTCTTACACGTCCAATTTAACAGTAAAAAATAATATGTTCAAAGAAAATTATTCTCATGGACTTTGGTGTGATTTAGAATGCCAAAATGTCAAGTTTGTGAAAAATATAATCGCCAATAATTTGGGTAAGGGTATATTTTATGAGATTTCAACAGGTGGTATTATAGCCTCAAATCTTGTTTATGGTAATGGTTTTGACGGTATTGCGGTTAAAGCCGAAAATACAAAAATATTTAATAATACATCTATCGCTAACAATCAAGCACTAGGGATTACAGAAGATAGTCGTGTTCCGCCGGAGATACGCTATGGTACTACTTCTGCCATCATGATAAAAAATAATATATTTGCCGACACTAATAGTGCACCTAAAAATCAATCAAATCAGGTGAAGACACTGGTTAGTATAAATACGTATAACTATCCCGAATCAATACAGCCACAATTAGCTATCCAAGAATTGGATTACAACGTTTATATTCGTTCAAGTACAGCAGCTCTTCCTAATATAATGCGTTTTCAAGGAGGTGGGTATGTAACAACACCAGGGCTCTTAATAGATTTTTCTCAAATTAATAGTCAGACTGGAGGAAAAGAACTTCATGGAAGAGGTGGTCTAAACTTTGACAACATCCCCCTGGTTAATTTTTTTGTGGACCCAGCAAATAATAATTACCAGCTTAAATCAGGAAGTCCAGCTGAAGGTTCTGCAGGTTCAATAGACGCAGATGTACTTACAGCGCTTGAACTTCCACAAGGAGCAGTTTTTGGAAACAATCCAGGGTTCGTTACAATTCCTCAGCTTATTGTTCCGACAGTCACTATTAACCCAACTCCAACTCCAACAAGAACCCCAACGCCGGTACCTCCAACTCCAACACGTACACCTACGCCTACACCAATT
>CAYHIW010000059.1:0-3392 GCA_964356745.1 uncultured Gammaproteobacteria bacterium
CAATGAGTTACAGTGATAGGACGTTTGGCACGTATTTTTGTTAAAAAAATACTTACCTACATGGGTCGAGATGAAAAAATGATTGAATTGGTAAAGGATCGCCCTGGACATGATAGAAGATATGCTGTCGACTGGACCAAGATTAAAACGGAGCTCGGGTGGGAACCAAAACATAGTTTCGACAGTGCGTTAAAGGAAACGATTGAATGGTATAAACAAAACGAAAGTTGGTGGAAACCTCTCAAAACAACGAATGACTAAAATTCTTATTACGGGGTCAACCGGACTTATTGGATCAAGGATCATTGAACTTCTTAAGAATGACTTTGAATTTATTCCTTTTCAAGGTGATATTACAAAAAAAGAAGACGTCGAAACATGTGTCCTGTCTCAATCATTTGATCTTACTCTTCACTTAGCGGGGTACACCAATGTCGATGGTGCGGAAACAGAAAAAGACTTGGCTCATAAAATTAATGTTGAAGGAACAAAGAATCTTTACGAAACGGTAAAAGAGAAAAGTAACAAGTTTATTTACATTTCTTCTGATTTTGTTTTCGATGGCACTACTCCTCCTTACGATGAAGAAAGCAAGCCAAATCCTATTGGTTATTATGGTCAAACTAAATACGATGGAGAAGTTGTGGTAAAAAATGGCGCGATGATTGTACGCATTGCATATCCCTATCGTGCTGAATTCAAAGATAAAAAAGATTTCATGCGTTCTATTAAATCTCTTCTTGAACAAGAGAAAGAAATAAAAGGCATTACTGACTCAACCTTTACGCCAACCTTTATCGATGATATCGTATATGGTTTAAAACATCTTATGAATAATTACTCCGAAGAAATAATTCATTTAGTTGGAAGTCAAACTCTCACGCCGTATGACGCATTTAAACACATTGCAAAAACATTCAGCTTAAATGAATCGCTTATCAAAAAAACAACGTATGCAGAGTATTTTACAAATAAAGCAAAAAGGCCGCAATATTCTGAAGTTAAAAGCAAGAAAAACAATTTCTACAAAATGAAAAGCTTCGAAGAAGGCCTCTTACTCTGTAACGCCTGGGTAAAGGAACGGAACTAATTTTCTTATTCTGCGCTCCTTATCAACGATTGCAAAAACAGGAGCCAATCTTCCCTTAGCTAATCCTCGTTTTGTTGAAGTATTAGTGTATAAATCAAGACTAATTCTTCGTAAATCACGCAGAGCCTTTGTAAGAACAGATGGTAAATCACCCCACTTAGAATTAAGCCAGCTCATAAAATGCTCCTCGGGTATTTCGTGCCAATTAGAAGGTAATTCCGAGAAATCCAAGTTGCTCAGTTTTTCCCAATCAACTTCTTCTATGTTTGTGCGGATAATTTCACTCACTACCACTGGCACAGGCGCAGTGACATAATCTATCTCTTCTAGATTCCCATATTCACCAGACCTATCAGTAATAGTTTTCTCTACTCGATTATCTCTCACAATTGATGCGGCAACAATAATATTGTCCGCAGCGTGTACTCCCTTATATACTGAAAATTCAGCCAGTTTAAATGGACCAAACCCCTGTTCTTGTACCGTCACAATTTCTTCAATGTGAACACCTGAAGGATAAACACCATTACCAGTCTTTGTTTGAAGATATCCATTAAACGCATTAGTTAAAATTAACATTGTGCGTTGTCTCAATTCTATCTCAGGAAGAGAGTCTCCAAAAATCTGTGAAATTTTCCCTTCTGTTCTTCCAATCACATCCGTTCTTGATGCTAGAAAATTTATTCCCTGCCAAAAATTAAACATACTAGTCTCGTAATCACATTCCCAGTTAATATCGGCTCCATACTGATCAAAATAATCCGCAAACTCTTCTGCTATATTCTTTGTTGAGATAATTTTCCTTTGATCAGTTAAAGTCTTCAGTACTTGTTCTGTATAACCATCAACTTTTCTCGCTTCCTCTAGCGCATCATCTAATTCCAAGCCCATAAATCCATAACCTGTTTGCGGATTAAAACTAAATTGAATTGGTAAAAGAGATTTTGCTGGATAGTTTTCTCTAATAAATCTTTTGAGACCTTCGCCTAATTCCTTTTTACGTAGAACGTCTGCAAATAGTCCCGAATCTTCTTCGGGTCTATGACCTAATTCATCTGCTTCAATTTTTTTTCTAGCTTTACATCCAAGATGGCTATCCAGAACTTGACACATTGGTTTTTCAGAACTATTTTTTTCAAAATATCTCTCTAACATCTTTGCGGTATCTGAACCTGCCTTAAGTCGCAATCCACCGGTTTTTAACTGTTCAAAATTACTTAGATCCCCGGCCAGTGACCGAATAGAACCCCCTTGACCTGGTGGTGTACCAAAGATTGCTGCCCTATAATTTCTTCCATCAATGCAAAAAGCTCCAAAAGTGTCATAAGGATACAATCGCTCAGCAATCTCTTCGGCAACTTTAACACGACTTGATGCTAATTCATCACCTCTTTTATTTCGTTCAATCATGTAGGGTGTTAAAATCGCTTTCAGGAAAGCGTCCTCTCTCGCAAGCCTCTCGGGATTAGTATTGTCTTGTTGTTTTAGAATGTGACTACGGAGATTTAAGTAAGCGTTTAATTCTGAGGATAAGTTCCACGACAATCTTCGCTCCTCACCTAACTGAAAAGGTTTAGTACTTTCTACCACGCCATCAATTGGACTTTCAGGAAGGGACATATTGAGTTGTTATTTTAATTGAAAAGAGAGAAATTTTCAAGTATGATTTATGCTTATGACGATTACGATCATTGGGCACGGATATGTCGGCTTGGTTTCAGCCTGTGTTTTTGCGGATTTTGGAAACAAAGTTTGGGTCATCGGCCATACCCCATAAAAACTCGCACGACTCCGAAGCGGAGATCCGATCATCTACGAACCAGGACTCAAAGAGATGCTCGAAAAGAATCTCAAAGCCAAACGCCTCATATTTACCGATTCATACAAAGATTCTGTACCTGAGTCTCAAATTGTATTTATTACGGTTGGTACGCCACCTAAAGAAAACGGAGCTGCTGATTTAACTGCTGTGTATCATGTAGCAGAACAAATAGCCAAGCATCTTAAACCAGGTTTTACCGTTGTTTCGTGCAAAAGCACGGTGCCGGTTGGAACAAATAAAAAAGTTGAAGAAATTGTAAACAAAAATAAAAAGGCCAATTCACACATTGCCGTTGCCTCCTGTCCCGAATTTTTGCGTGAGGGATCTGCTTTAGGCGATACATTACATCCTGATCGCGTCATTGTAGGTTCAAGCTCTAAAGAAGCGGTTGACACGATGCTCGAACTACACAAGCCAATAAGTGGTGACCGTGTAGTCACCGACCTTGCTTCGGCAGAGCTTATTAAATACACCACCAAA
>CAYHIW010000060.1:0-3205 GCA_964356745.1 uncultured Gammaproteobacteria bacterium
ATAATAAAAAATTAGAAATTGAAACTGCTCTTGCCTTTATACAAAAACCAGAGTCGTACATTCGACAACACTTCACCAAACCTCATTTTGAAATTTGGCATGAATTAAGAGGTCGCAAGATGTTTGAGCTCAACACCCAGAGAAAAGATTCGTTTAAATCAATCTCAAGAACGCAAACATTCACACCGATCACCAACGATCCAAATATTCTTTTTTCGAAATTACTCGATCACGTAGAGGAAGCATTTGAAAAAGCAAGAAAATGTTCCTACTCAGTAGGGAAGCTTCACATCTTCTTAAAAACGCAACGTTTTACGTATCACGCAACAGATGTAAAACTCTCCCAGCGACAACTCTACCCTCTTCTTATGCGCAAAGAACTCAACGAAGCGTTTAATAGAATTTATAAAAAAGGTGTTATGTATCGCACAACAGGATGTACGTTATCAGACTTTTCAGAAGCACAAGCTCAACAAACCACGCTTTTCAATGATGTAAAAAAAGAAAATAAAGTTGAACGCATCTACTCTCTTCTAGAGAGTAATAAAGTTGACTTTGGAACTATGCTGTTTGACAAACCGCGAATGCAAGAAAAAAAGAAAAGAACGTTAAGCACTCCCATCTACAATCTTGGTTAATGGACAGTTGGCATGATCGTGTTTTTTAGCAATGCAATATTCCCTGCCGTACTCAATAAGTCTATACGTTAGCATCAACCATTCTTCTTTGGGAAATAATTTCATAAGATCTTGTTCGATTTTGACCGGGTCGTGATTAGTAGAAAGTCCTAATACATTCGACAGTCTTTTTACATGTGTGTCCACTGCAATTCCTTCAACGACTCCGTATGCATTACCCAAAACAATGTTTGCTGTTTTTCGAGCGACTCCAGGAAGAGACAAAAGATCGTCCATTGTATTTGGAACTTTACCATTAAATTTTTCTTTGACAATTTTTGCGGTTGCTAAAATATTCTTTGCTTTATTTTTATAAAAACCTGTTGAGTAAATATCTTTTTCAAACTCCGTAGGATTTACTTTGAGATAGTCATTAAGTGTTGGATATTTTTTGAATAGTTTTTCTGTCACCTTGTTTACCTGTTTATCAGTACATTGAGCAGAGAGTATGACAGAGACAAGCAGTTCCCATGGGTTAGAGTAATTGAGAACGATTTTTGCGTTAGGGAATAATTTTTTAAGATGTTTGAGAATAAGAGCTGCTTGCATGTTATGAAATTGAATACTTACCTTTGTTATCTTCGACCAATCCTTCTTTGATAAGATTTCGAAGATTACGTTCTATTGTATGCCAAGACCCAAGCTCAATCAAATCTTTCTGCTGAACAGATTCTTTTGCAGAAAGAAGACGTAGAATAGCTCCTCTTATCTGACGATTGGATCCTTTAAATTGAGCTTGCTTCATATAATGAATGCTTTTTCTGTTGGGATTAACAACTTGTTTTGCAAGATACGAACCATAGTCCATAAGCGCATAGTACCATTCTCTTGGATTTTGTACGTCTAGTGTTTTTTTGACAAGAGGAATAATTTCCGAATCGTGAACGTTCTGCTTGTTTTTGAAAAAATGATGAATGAAGACTCTCCGTATATTGGTTTCAATAAAAACAACGGGTTGATTGTATGCAAATGCTACCATGGAATGCGCGGTTGCATGACCGATACCTGGAAACGTCTCGAGGGTCTTAGGATCTTGCGGGAGTTTACCTTTATGTTCTTTGATTATTTTCTCTGCAATTTTTTTTAGATACAGAGCTCGTCTGTTATAACCCATTCCCTGCCATTCTATATATATATCTTTAAGTGGTGTGTTTGCGAGTTTTTTAAAATGGGGAAATGCCGTAATAAACGCGGGGAATTTTTCCTCGACTCGAGATACCTGCGTTTGTTGAAGCATAATTTCAGATATGAGTACATGATATGGCGTTATATTTTTTCTCCAAATGAGATTTCTTTTATGATTCTTGTAATAATCCCAGATAATTTTCTTAAACATCGAAACAGTATACTACAAGAGCTTTTGCTCTTTGAAGCTATAAAACGAGGATTCGCAGATGATTACATGATCGATAACTTCAATACCTAGAATTTTTCCTGCTGCGATAAGATTCTTCGTCACTAAGAGATCTTGCTCTGATGGATGTACGTCGTTTGATGGATGATTATGCGCAACTATTATTTGCGCAGCATTGTATCTAACGGCTGGTTCAAACACTTCTCTGGGATGGACTAAACTTGCGTTCAACGTCCCGATTGAAACCACATCCTTTTTAATTACTTCGTTTTTCACATCAAGATAAAAAACAACAAAATGCTCCTTCTTACTTTGTCGAATATCCTTTACGTCATTCCAAATATCTTTTGGAGAAAGTGCAAGAACTTTTTTGCCATAAAGTGCAGAAATTCTACGGCCGAATTCAAGCGCAGCAATAATTTGTTGCGCTTTTATCTGTCCTACACCTTTAATAGATATCAGATCTGAAAGTTGAATTATTTGTTTTTTACTATAAAGTAAACGCAGTATTTTTTTCGAAAGCAGCAAGACGTTTGTACCTTTTATACCTGAACCTAATAGAATTGCGAGTATTTCCTCGTTAGTTAATCTCCCCAATCCATAACGGCTCAACCGTTCTCTCGGCCTTTTATATTTATCCAACTTCTTAATCTTCATAATTGTCCTAAATACCACATACTAAATACTAAATACCAAATACGAGTTTAGTCAACGGACTATATGCTACAAAAGGTGGATTTTGGCTGATTAGAGTGGGAAAATTTTGATAAAATAGGAGTTGGAAGGTTGGCCGAGCGGTTCAAGGCGCGAGTTTCGAAAACTCGTGGGCGCAAGCCCGCACAGGTTCGAATCCTGTACCTTCCGCCTTCGCCTCGCCAAAATCACAGTTTTATTATGGTTTTGGTGAAACCCTTGAGTTCGGTTATTTCTTTTTCGGTGGTTGTGAGAATTGACTGGTAGTCTTGAACCAGTTCTAAAATAATCTTCTTATTTTTGGCATCGAACTCTGAGAATACATCATCAAGAAGTAAAATAGGTTTTTGTTTTTTTAACCCCTCATGATATTTAATTTCACAGAGCTTGAGCCATAGAATCGCAAATCGCTGTTCGCTTCGTGAACCAAAATGATGGACAGATTTACCATTGCTTGAGTCAACCTTAATATATATCTCAA
>CAYHIW010000061.1:0-2961 GCA_964356745.1 uncultured Gammaproteobacteria bacterium
AAATAAATAAAGAAGTATTTTCATACCAGCAGCGAAATTTTGACGGAAACTGTGTCGTGATTATTAATTCCTTCCTGTTTGCGTACAAACGCTTTTAGAGGAAGTATATAGGAGTTTGATTTACTGTCCGGAAAAATAGAGGTTTTCCACTGGGTATTACCGATCGTTACTTCTGCTCTGATTGATCCGAAACCACGCTTACCCCAACCATACAATTCTTTAATTACCTCAGACCTGTCACTAGGAAGCGTGACAAAGTACCATGCGCCCATCCCTTGATATATCCAGACTTTTGCTTGAAAAGAAAACGTTCCTTTATTCATAAACACAAAATTATATCAAGAAGTGTTTTTGATATTAGGAAAGAAGTGCGCCGCCATCAACTACGATCTGCGTACCCGTCATGTAGGATGACAAGTCAGAAGCTAAAAATAACGCAACTTTACCGATATCATCAGGATTGCCCATTCGATGCATGGGGATCTTATTGAGAAACGTTTCTATCATTTTTTGCATATCTACTCCTTGTGGAGTTGGCATCGACTTTTGTAATTTTTCAACACCGGGCGTTATGACTCCGCCGGGTGCTATTGCGTTTACCCAAATTTTATGTGGAGCAAGTTCAAGAGCGACGTTTTTGGTAAAGCCCCAGACTCCATGTTTTGAAGCGTCATAATGGGCAAGACCAATAGAGGAGGGGTGAAGGGCATCGATAGAAGTGATGTTTATGATTTTTCCTCCCTTTCCTTGCTTGATCATTTGGTCTGAAACATACTTCGTACATAAAAAAACACCAGTAAGATTTACCGCAAGTACTTTCTCAAAATCATCAAGCGTCATCTGATGAACCGGAATTGAAGGATAAATTCCGGCGTTGTTTACTAAGACGTCAACTGCGCCAAAATGAGAAACAGCATCGTTAACCATTCTTTTTACATCTTCTTCGTTTGAAACATCTACGACAGCTCCTTTCACACTCCATCCTTTTGAGGTAAGATCCGTAACTGTTTTGTCGACTTCATCCCTAGATCTACTTCCGACGAGAACATGCGCCCCAGCTTCGGCAAGTCGATAGGCGATACCAAACCCAATACCTACTGCTCCGGTGACAAGTGCAGTTTTTCCATTTAAGTCTAGAAGTTGTCTATTCGCTAATATTCCCACGTATAAGAATTATACTACTACTGTATGCACGTTACCGAACACGAAAAATTAATTCTTCTGAAACATTCGCCCGGAGAAAAAATAGTCTGTGTCCAAAGACAGCACTGGACCTCGCTTGCCTTTCCATTTATTCTTCCTGTTTTTATTATTTTGACATTAGGTGAGGTTGCTATATTTTTATCAGTTCAACATTTTTTTGTCATCAATCCCTTATTGTATGAATTGCTTTTTCACTCATTCCTTTTTTGCATAGGAGGAGTACTTGTCTTTGGTGTATACATCTATTTATTTTGGTTCTACCAGTTTTATATCGTTACTAATAAAAGGATCATGCATCGCAGACATTTTACGTTGGGAGGAAGACATAACGACGAAGTATTTATCGACGCAACGCCGGTAAGAGAGATTATTCGAATGGCGTCTAATCCCATCTTTGATCTGTTGCACCTTGAGGATGTGTATGTGTATTTTCAACGTCTCGAGAGGCCAGAGCCCTTTATTTTCAAAAAACCAGAAGAACCGAGAGAGATAGAAAACATTATGGAAAAAGCAGCAGTTAAAAAACTTGATTGACATATATGGAAATAATTGCAGTTATTGAAAAAGTTTTTTTTGTACTGCTTTTTAGCGGTCTTTTAGCGGTGTTTGCAGCTCTTGTAATCCGTCTTAATAATGCGGTCAAAACGACGAAGTTACTTATCCCTTTGCGTATGCGGATAGGTTTTATTACCGTTGCGGTATATCTTGCAGGATGCATTGTGGTCGTACTTCTAAGTAAGCCTTAAATATTACATCCATGCAGAGCTCATACGTCCATCCGGTATAATTGCATCTATGTATCAGATAAAAATTCTTTCTGATGATAAAACTGCGATTGAGGTTGGTGAATTTCTAACACATCCCGACACATTTGAACAAATATGGGCGCCAAGTGAAAAGGAATTTGTTAGGCAAGCTCCGCTAGACAGCCTCGGTAAAGATAACCATCGCTATTGGTATGCAGAAGCCGAAGGAAAAATAATAGGTGCAATGGGAGTAAGAGAAAACAAGTACGGAAGTGGTGGATATGAAATGGACGCAGATTACATGGCGGTACATAAAGAATACCGGAATTTAGGCTTAGCGTCAGAACTTCTTAAGAAGGTGGAAGAGTATGTCTTGGAAAAAAAGGGGAGATATTTGCACGTCCTAACAACTGACACCGATGGCTATAAGGCTGCAAGAACATTTTATGAGAAACACGGATATCAAAAGGTTGGAGAATTCCCCGACTACTATATTGTTGGTGAGGGAAGAATAGACTATCTAAAGAGATTTTAATTCCTAGCTTGGCTCCTCGAGCCTTGGATTAATATAGGACCTATTTACAGTAATCGCTTACTTTTCCATCATTTCCAGTAGCGGGGAGATTTCGAACGATAGTTTCATCTTCACTTGAAAAGTAATCAAACCAACAAACAGCATAGGTGCCATATTCATTGATATTTGGATGTTTTGCTCGGAAAGCGGAGTCGTAATTCACCCCGTTTGTTTTTCTTAGATCATATAAACCAAAATCGACACCGACATTTTTATCTTTATATCCACCTGGGAAATTCCTATACCCTATTTGTGTAGCCAGTACTTCACCTTTTTTGACAAATACTTTCGGTAGTATGTACGTGGTTCTTGAGTCACCATTTTTATTAAGAGGTAGACTGTCAAACATTTCTTGAAGTTTGGGCGTAAGTGTCAGTAAATGATCATGCATTACCATAATTCCGCAATCGTTTACATAGAACAAAAAGTTCTGGATTT
>CAYHIW010000062.1:0-2752 GCA_964356745.1 uncultured Gammaproteobacteria bacterium
AAATTTTCTTTCTTATCAATTAATTGAAACTGGGGGTCATTCATCAAACGTTGGTATTGTGGAATTAGCTTTTCCTTGTCCTGATAATGAAAAACCTCGTTTGGTCTTATGATAACATAATCAGCCAAATTATAGTACTCCGAAAAGTAATAAAAGTAACGACGCGAGCTAAGAAATGTCCCTACATTACCGGTTGCGGCAACTTTTATCGAATAGTCCTTGAGACGCTCTTCCCATATTCTAGCATCTGTAACATTTTGTGATTGCGGCGTAAACGGATACGTATCTTTTTCTTTTGAATAGGGAAGTGGACTTTTATAATAGGAAAATCCTAACGAAATAGTCAAAATAATTATTGCTATGATTCTTCCATTCAAAATTCGACGAAATCCGTAAATAGCAGAAATAAAAACAAATGGCTGAATTACAGAAGTATAATGAAAAACAATATTTCTCATATTAGATTCCTGTGACAAAAGATTGATTACAAACTCTGGAGCTGCAATCAACAAGTGGATGGGGGAGAAGAGTGAAAGAAATCCAAGAGGACCAAGTAAAAACCAGAAATACCGGTAGGTACTTTCGCGAAATAGAGTAGAAATAACATTAATATTTTCATATCTGCTTGATGCAAAATGTTCTGCACCTCGAAAATAAGGAATGATCACAAAGAACGAAAGCGCCACCCACACCACACTCACCAGAATCACCGATATTGGATATTTTAAGGTTTTTAGTTTTGAGTTATAATTTTGCACTTTGCTTTTTAAATTTTGAATTGCGAGCATGTAAACTCCCATCATCGCCGTCGTCAATCCCACTTGCTCTTTTGAAATAAGACTCAGAATAAGGAAAACAAAACTCCATCGATAGTTCTTAACCAACCAGAAGTAAAACATGAATAAAAGAAAGGAAGTACTCAAAACAACTGCATGAAAATCAAATCGGTTGGCATACTGCATTGGAAAATATAATAAATAGCAAAGTGCAAAAAGCAAAGAAATAAAAGAAACATTTTTTGTATTTTTCAAAACATGGTTAGAAATCCCAAAAACTGCGAAGGCGCCAAGACCGAGAACTATTGATTGAATAATGAGCAACCAGATTGGAGATGGTGAAATAAAATAAAATGGCACGAATAACGCAAGGAGAGGATCGTTGTGAACTGCCATGCGATTAATCTGGTTTGGTCCTATTGGATCGGTTATTTCTAAGAATCGATTCCAGTCACCCGTTCTGACTGCTTGATAGCTATTGTAAACTCCTTGGTGCATAATCCCCAGATCAAAATAATTTGCCTGCATCTTTTGATATCGAAGGACAGAGAAGATAGAAAAATAGAGGATATACACCGCAATCATCAACGACATTAACAATTTAACCATATAGCTATTTATTATTATTTATTACCACTATGAAACTTTTCGTGAATCTCACGAAGTCTAAAATTGGTTACCTTGGTATATATTTGAGTAGTCGAAATATTTTTATGTCCCAACATTTCTTGAATTGATCTTAAGTCTGCTCCTTGCTCGAGAAGATCAGTAGCAAAAGAATGTCGAAGAACGTGAGGACCGATTCTTGTTAAGATTCCTGCTTTCTTACGATACTTCTCAACGAGTCTTTCAACAGAACGAGCAGACAGTCGTTTTTTTAGGTTTGTTAATCCTTCTTTATCTTTTGGACCCGAGTAACGGATAAAAAGAGGGGAGTAGGGATCTTTTCTTGCATGTAAATATTTCGACAACCATTCTTTGGCATTTTTGGAAAGAAACACAACTCTTCTTTTTCCTCCTTTTCCTAAGACATCAAACTCTCCTCGCTCAACGCTAACGTTTTCTTTATTAAGTCCAACCAGCTCCGAAACACGAAGCCCAGTAGAGAAGAGCACCTCAAGAATTGCTTTATCTCTTAACCCTGCCTCATCACTTACGCCAACACTTTTCAGAAGTTGAACAAGCTGTGGACTGAGTAAATGTTTCAACTGCCTATCATGAACTTTTCCCAATTCAATCATTTCGGGAGATAGTACTTTTTGTTTTTGTCGAATAAGGTATTTGAAAAAAGAGCGGAGCGCAACAAGAAAATAGTTCTGTGTCTGACGCTTAAGAGGTCCTTTAACTAAATTCTTATACTCGTGCGATATATAAAGACGAAACTGTCTGATTATTTCATCGTCAATCTTTTCTACTTCAAAATCTTCTGAATTATTAGTTTTAAGCAGCCAACTCTGGAAAAAGCGTAAGTAATACCCGTACATTTTCACTGTCTTTAAAGACAGGTTACGATCAAGCTCGCAGTATTCAAGAAATCTTGCAATGGCTTCTTTCAATTGCATATTATTATATTAAGCGACGTTTCATTAGATTGCAAATCAGCCAAAAAATTCTAGTAAAATGTATTCGTGAAGATTGCTATATTAAATGAATGCTTCTTAAGCGAGAAGCATCTTGAAAAATTGAAAAAACTGGGTGAAGTTACTTTTTATAAGGATACCGAAACAGAAGAAGAAACGATTAAAAGAGTTAATGGAATGGACGTTGTTATTGCGGATTGCTTCTCAACTCCTTTAACCAAAAATGTTTTTGAAAAAACAAGCTCTGTCAGATACTTAACCGTATGTTGGACTGGATATGATGGTGTCGACATAGAAAGCGCACATCACAAAGGCATCATTCTTTCAAACGTACCAGACTATTCTTTGGACGCAGTAGCCGAACACACTATCGGACTTATGTTTGCGGTAGTTAAA
>CAYHIW010000063.1:0-2750 GCA_964356745.1 uncultured Gammaproteobacteria bacterium
TCCTAACGATTGATTTCATAATTCCAGGAATAATACGAGAAAAATTAAGATCTCCTTCACCGTATATATTGCCAAATCGTGTTGTTACTACAGGAACACCATACGTTTTAAAATAAGCATAGGAAATAAGATCTGCGGCAGATTTTGACACTTCATACGGATGGTCGCCTCGTAAAGCATCTGTTTCTTTGTATTTTTCTTTTTCCAACTTTCCATAAGCTTTGTCAGAAGAGGCAACAATAACTGCTTTTACATGAGGGAACAGTCTTGCTGATTCCAGCACGTTTACGGTACCAAGTACGTTAGTATAAAGAGTTTGTTGCGGATTATAGTAGGCTGGCTCAACAAGAGGTTGTGCTGCTAGATGAAAAATGTATTCCACATTGTGCTTCGTCACAACGTTAAATACTTGCTTAAAATTGCAAATGTCAGCACCAATCATTAAGGTTTTCTTTTCTAAATCCTTGGTAAAGAAATATGAATTGCGATTAAGTGTTTGATAGGTAGTAATCACATGTGCGCCTTCGCTAATCAACTCTTCAACTAAATGTGACCCTACGAATCCTGTGCCGCCTGTAACTAATATATTTTTGTCAGAGAAATTTTTCATAGTTGTTATTTTCAAGTTTTGCTCCAATCGTAGGAAAAAATAGTATTCTTCATCGGATCCATGCGCTTTATTTCTTTTGGATCATGAGGAAGATCAGTTAAATTCGCTACGATCGCTGTTTCTTTACTCACTCCCTTAAAACCATACCAGACTCCCGGTGGAATTGTTATCAATTCGTATTTCTTACCACCGGTAACAATTTTCACGATCTCATTCTTGGTAGGAGATCCTATTCTATTATCAAATAAAACGAGCTTGATTTTACCTGTAATAATAGCGTAGTGTAGGGTTGTTTTTGCATGAAGACGCCACGCCTTAACCGCATTGTTATGGATAAAAGAGAAATATATCTCGCCAAATTTTTTGAATTCAGCACTGTCCCTTCGCATCATGTGTTTAACCATCCCTTTTTCATCTACAATGGTCTTTAACGGTTTAATACTAACTCCTTTTATCATTATTGGATTCATTTTGACAATACGTATAAGTGTTTCTGATTCCTTCTACAATGCTTACTTTAGGTTGCCATTGTAACATTTTTTTCGCTTTGCTTGTATTGCATTTAATATTAGTCTTTTCATCGTTTAATATTTTTACTGCATCAAACGTTATTCGTCCTTGTTTCTTAGAAATATCTTGAATTAATCTGACTATTTTTTGAATACTAAAACTTTCATTACTTCCAATATTAAAATCCTCATATTTTCTATACTTATTTGAGACAACAAAACTCATTGCTTTCATATAGGCGTTGACTATGTCACCGACATAAGTAAAACATAATTTCTGATTTCCCTTAGTTAAAGCCAAGCGCTTGTTTGATATAAAAGACTTCGACAAAAGTGTAATTATTTTCTCATTATCTCCTTCGCCGTAAGGTGAAAACAACTTAAGAGTTACCGCCCTGATTTTAAACTGCAATGCATAATATTTTAAGATTGACTCAAAGGCTACCTTTGTTGCCGAATAATAATTATACGGTTGAATTGCACTATTTTCACTCAATCTACCCGTAAGTCGGTACTCAGAAAAAGATCCCGTATTTATAAAAAAATGCACATTATTTTTAACAGCAGCTTCTAACAGTAGAGAAGGGAACGTTATGTTAGATTCATTTAGTAATTTTATGTCGTCAGAAGTTTTATTTATTTTAATATGCGTACCAGCTAAGTGAATTATGCCATTAATTTTTTTATGTTTAATAATGCTAGAAAAATCAGTATTTAGATCAACGTCGATAATGTTAATATCTTTCAGAAGATGCTTTATTCTCCACATATTTGAACTCTTTTTTTTAAGAAGAACTAATCTAAATTTGTGATTAAGTAATTGTCGTACAACGTGACTTCCTATAAAACCAAAACCTCCCGTTATGAGAATATTTTTATCAGAACGATTTAATTTTATTTCCATACTTTCCAGGAAGGATTTTGCTCCCAGTACTTATTGAGATCTTTAAGCTCTTTAAATGTGTCAACTGAATACCAAAAATCATCGTGCTTATACAGCGAGAGCTGATTTTTAGCCGCTAATCTTTTGAGACCTTCATGCTCCATCTCGCCTGGATTCAGATATTTAAAAAATCCCTTGTTAAAAATCATAAACCCACCATTAACATATTCGCTCAAAATCGGCTTTTCTTTAAACTTCTGAACTAAACTTCTATTATCTGTTTTAACCAGACCAAATTTTGACCTTGGGTGAACACCCGTTATAGTTCCTATTGTTTTTTGTTTTTTATGAAATTTCATCAAATTTTTCAAATTGATATTTGCGACTCCGTCTCCGTACGTAACCATGAAATACTTGTCTGATTGTGGAATGTACTTTTTACACATAAGAATTCTCTCTCCAGGTAATGTTTCTAAGCCTGTATCAACGAATGTTATGTTAAAATCATCCGAATCTTTTTTGTTTTTATCATGAAATGTCGTTGTGTGTTTTTTTGTCTTTAGCGTAAAATCTGAAGTTAATGCTCGCTGATTAAGAAAGTAATTTTTTATAGAGTCCGCTTTATATCCTAGAGCTAGGACAAAATCTTTAAAACCATAATGAGCGTATATCTTCATGATATGCCAGATGATCGGTTTTTCTCAAACATACACCAATGGTTTTGGCTTAAACTCTGTTTCTTCCTTAA